>CAMTOM010000075.1 GCA_947074125.1 uncultured Desulfovibrionaceae bacterium | reverse complement strand
AAGAAGAAAAGCAGCAAACGACATACTCAACCCAATAAATATAGAAAAAATCCCGACAACGAAAAGTGTTGTAAACATAAAATCATAAAAAAATAACTGCGATACCGAGAAAATCAACTATACAAAAAGAAAAAAAAGCATATATAACAAGTACAAAACAAGAAAAAAGCCTCACAAGTTTGTGCATTGCGTATTTTTGTTTATGTATTACTTTTTATTAAATAAAAAATTACATATTTTTATATAAACTGCAAAATATTCCATTGTACATCTATTTTCATACATATATACTACTGATCTCTTTCTGATTTGAAAATGAAAATCACACCATCTTTATAAATATTGCATACAATACATTCAAAAAGGTAATAAACTTTTACCCTCCTCCCAAATCTCCCCCAGTAAAAAACGAAAAAGGCGACGCTTTCGCGCCGCCTCAAAACACGTATATCCGATCAAATACTCTACTTTTTTAATAGCTCAAGCGTCGTCTGGGCAATCTGCAATTCCTCATTCGTCGGAATAATCAATACCGGAATACGACTGTCTGCGGTGCTGATCTTACGCGCGCCAGGCTTACGCTGACCGTTCTCACTCAAGTCCAGACGAATCCCCAAAGAATCCAGTCCCTGTATCACGGCTGCACGGCAAATATCATCATTTTCACCTATTCCGGCAGTGAATACCAGGGCATCAACGCGCCCACCCAGCAGCATAAAATACGCCCCCAGCGTCTTTTTGATGCTGCGTACCAGCATCCTGAATGCCAGTTCCGCTTTTTCGTCCCCATCTTCTCTTCTGGCATGCAAATCCCGCATGTCAGTGCAGCCACAAATACCGAGCAGTCCTGACTGCTTGTTCATCAGCGTGTCGAGCTGCTGCGCGTTCATTCCCTTTTTTTCCTGTAAGAAGGGAACAATCGCGGGATCAATGGAACCACAACGAGTTCCCATGACCAAACCCTCCAGCGGCGTAAGCCCCATAGAGGTGTCGATACAGCGACCATTTTCCACACAGGTCATGGAAGAACCATTCCCCAGATGCATGGTGACGGAACGCAATTCATTCAAGGGCTTTTTCAAAAATTCTGCTGTTTTTTTGGCAATATATTTATGTGATGTTCCATGAAAACCATAACGGCGAACCTTAAGCTCCTCGTATAGTTCATAAGGAAGCGCGTACATATACGCTTCTTGCGGCATGCCCATGCCAAACTCGGTATCAAAAACAGCTACATTGGGAACTCCGGAAAACAGCTTTTCGGCAACCTCAATCCCCATCAGGTTGGCTGGATTATGCAAAGGCCCCAGCACCGCATTGGCACGAATAACTTCTTTAATGCGTTCATCCACCAAAACGGGCTGTGTGACTTCCTCGCCCCCATGCAGTACACGGTGGCCAATACCAAAAATCTCACTCTTATCGCGGATGACACCCTTGTCTGGATCAATCAGCAAGGAGATGACTTCTTCCATGCCTTCGATATGGGAAGGGAAAGCGTGCTCACGCACAATCTTTTCTTCCCGATCCGTATCAGGCGCGATTTTATGAGTCAGCTTGCCCACGGGCTGTCCAATACGCTCAACAAGACCAGAACACAGCACTGTTTCCGTGCTCATATCAATCATCTGATACTTGCAGGATGAAGACCCTGCATTGATAACCAAAACTTTCATATGTAGCTACCTTCCTCAAGAGCGATAAACATTATCGCTGTACATTTTTTTCTGCTGCAGCCTGTACCGCTGTAATGGCCACAGTATTGACAATATCCGGCACCAGACATCCGCGTGACAGGTCGTTTACTGGTTTGTTAAGTCCCTGAAGTACAGGGCCGATGGCAATTGCGCCAGCAGCACGCTGCACGGCTTTATAGGTATTGTTGCCAGTATTCAAATCGGGGAAAATAAAGACCGTCGCCCGTCCGCCCACTCTGCTGTTCGGCAGCTTTGTACGGGCTACTGTAGGATCAATGGCGGCATCGTATTGGATGGGGCCTTCAAGCTCCAGATGAGGCGCCATTTCCTGAGCTATTTTTGTAGCGTCCACAACAATATCTACATCCGCTCCCTTTCCAGAAGTGCCTGTAGAGTATGACAGCATCGCCACGCGGGGATCCACGCCAAATACAGAAGCCGTATGGGCAGAAGCTATGGCTATTTCAGCAAGCTGCTGCGCTGTAGGATTGGGATTGACCGCACAGTCGCCAAAAACAAGCACCTTGTCTTTCAGGCACATCAAAAATACAGATGAAACTATGGAGCATCCCTTTTTCGTCTTGATAAATTCAAAAGCGGGACGGATTGTATGCGCGGTTGTATTGACAGCACCGGATACCATGCCATCTGCATGATCTTTATGAACCATCATTGTAGCAAAGTATGTGGCATCAAGCATGCGATCACGTGCCTGCTCTTCTGTAATGCCCTTGGCTTTGCGCAGTTCAAAATAGGTTTTGGAGTATTCTTCAAAATATTCTGAGTCTTGCGGATCTATCAGGCGGGCTCCTGAAATATCCACGCCCAAATCACGCGCTTTTTGCTGCATCTTCTGAACATTGCCAAGCAAAATGATGTCCGCAACTTCACGGCGCAATAAAATATCGGTCGCCTGAATAATCCGTGACTCTTCACCTTCAGCCAGAACAATACGCATTTTATTGCTTTTCGCCCGCTCAATCAGATTGAACTCAAACATCATGGGCGTCACACGAGTGCTCTTGCCGTTCAAAAGGCGATTGCCGATTTCCTTACCGTTCACATGACGCTCGAACAAGCCAAGCGCCGTATTGATCTTGCGCAAATCCGTTGACTCAATACGACCGTACAGCTGCGAAAGCAATTGCACCGTCCGGTAGGTATGTGAGGAGGTCAGTAAAATGGGGATGGGCACACCCGTCCAGCCTTCAATCAGCCTGGCAACGCTTTCTGGCATTGCGATGCCACCTGTCAGCAACACACCCGCAATATCCGGCATGGATGTTGAGAGACGACTGGCAATAGCAGCCAATACAATGTCCGAACGATCCCCAGGCGTAATAATAAGCTGGTCGTTCTGCACATAACTCAGGAAGTGATCTACCTGCATTGCTGCGATAAGATAGTCACCCACCAAACCGTCCAGACGATTTGCGCCATAGAGCACATCAGCATGGAGCCATTTGCGCACATCATTCATGCTGGGTTTGCCGATACTGGGTTCATCAGGAATGGAAAAGACGAGTGGTTTCTGACCATCAGAGCTGACCAGGTGTTCACGCAAGTCATCTTTTTCTTCCTGAGTCAGATCAGCACGATTCACAATCAGCGCAACAATATCCAATGAGCCTTGTGTGAGCTGTTCAATCACCATCTGGGAATCTTGGAAAATATCTTCAGCGCTCTTGCCATGCCCGCTGGAAACCAGCATGACAGGGCTTCCCAGATTCACCGCGATATCCGCATTCAACTCAAATTCAAATGTTGTTTCCTTACCCAGAAAATCAGTACCCTCAATGAGCACAAAATCATGTGTACGACTCAGAACTTTGAATTTTTGCAGAATGTTTTCAAGAAGCAGATTGCGTTGCCCACTGTTGATAAGCTCGCGGGCTTCTGTAAGCGTATAGGCAAAGGTTTCATGATAATCCATTTCCAGCTTGAAATGTTCAAGCATGAGCTGAATATCATAATCCTTGTCCGCGATTTCCAAAATGGGTTCATTGATAATGGGACGGAAAAAAGCCACCTTGCGCATATTGCGGATCAAAAGCTGCATCATGCCCAGCGCAATGGCTGATTTGCCAGAGCGGGCTTCTGTAGCGGTAATGTACAGGCTATTATTCATAATCCTCCTCCAAATAAAAAACCAGGCACGGCATCGCTACCGTGCCTGGCACATCGAAGTCAGTAACGCAAAGACTTATTTGTCAGCTGAAGGAAAAGGAAGATCCGCCAGTTGCTTATACAGTCCGTAACGCTCAGTGTATTTTTTCACCAACTCAGCCTTGAGAGTCTTTGATGCTTCAGGATCAAGGCTGTCCAGAGCCGCATAGCGGGTTTCACCAGCCAGGAAGTCAGCAAGTGTTCCGTCAGGAGCCTTGCAGTCCAGTGAGAAGGGATTGCTGCCTTCAAGAGCAAGGTCAGGATTGAAGCGATACAAAGGCCAGTAACCACTTAGTACAGCAAGCTTGGCTTCTTCCATGCTCTTGCCCATACCCTTGCGGATGCCCTGGTTGATACAGGGAGCGTAAGCAATAATCAGCGAAGGACCTTTGTAGGCTTCCGCTTCACGGAAGGCTTTCATAAGCTGTTGCTTGTCAGCACCCATACAGACACTGGCAACATACACATAGCCATAGCTCATGGCCATCCGACCAAGGTCTTTCTTGCCAATGCGCTTGCCTGCGGCAGCGAATTTTGCGATGGAGCCAAGAGGTGTTGCCTTGGAGGCCTGACCACCAGTATTGGAGTACACTTCGGTATCCATTACCATAATATTGATGTCTTCACCTGAAGCAAGCACATGATCCAGACCACCGTAACCGATGTCATAGCCCCAACCGTCACCACCAAAGACCCAAACACTCTTCTTGGTGAAGAGATCGTCCATCTGGTAGATTTCATGAGCCAAAGTGGCATTCACAGCACTCAGGCTATCCAGATGCGCCAGCACGGCTTCACCAAAAGCACGAGACTGTTCGGCATCCAGCATGTTGGCCAGCCAGCCTTCCAGCGCTTCTTTCAGTTCCGCAGCAATGCCATCACAAGCAAGCGCTTCTTTCAGCTTGTTGGCGAGGCGGTTACGACGCTGCACATAGGACATGCCCATGCCCATACCAAATTCAGCGGCATCTTCAAAGAGTGAGTTGCCCCATGTAGGCCCAAAACCATCTTTATTGGTGGTGTAAGGCGTTGTTGGTGAAGAAGCGCCCCAGATAGAAGAGCAGCCCGTCGCATTGGCAATAATCATGCGTTCGCCAAACATCTGCGTCAACACCTTAACATAAGGCGTTTCACCGCAACCAGCGCACGCACCGGAGAACTCAAGCAGTGGCTGCTGATACTGGGAACCCTTGACCGTATCGCGGGGTTCCAGATCGTCCTTGCAAGAAATGTTGGCGTCTGCAAAATCAAGATTGGCTTTCTGGACTGCGAGCTGTGTCTCAAGAGGCTTCATCACAAGCGCCTTGACCTTGGCAGGACAGACTTCCGCACAAGAACCGCAACCAAGGCAGTCTTCAGCATATACCTGCATGCGGAACTTCATACCCTTTGCCTTGCCCATGGCGTCCTTGGTCGCGAAAGATGCAGGAGCACCTTCAAGCTCATCAGGAGTCGCAATAATCGGACGAATGGTTGCATGAGGGCAGACAAAAGAACACTGGCAGCACTGGATACAGTTTTCAACATCCCACTCAGGCACCATAATGGCCACGCCGCGCTTTTCACAGGCAGCCGTGCCCAGAGGCATCAGACCAGCAGGTTCCATCAGAGACACAGGAAGCTTGTCGCCACGCTGCGCAAGAATAGGACGGACATAATCGGTCAGGTAAGAATCTTCACATGTGCAGGCAGCCGTACATCCACAGGCAGATGTGCATGCGCAATCTTCAGCCGTTGCCCAGGAAGCAGGATACTTGACTTCCTCAAGAGCATCCATGCCCTTGTCGACGGCAGCAATGTTCATATTGACAATCTTATCACCTTTTTTGCCATATGCTTTCTTGATGGAACTTTTCAAAAAGTCCACAGCCTGTGCAAAATCAATGACATTGGTTGCCTTAAAGAAGGCCGTCTGCATGATCATGTTGATACGTCCACCGAGGCCGACATCAGAGGCAACTTTCACCGCATCAACATTGTAGAATTTCAATTTTTTCGAAGCGATTATGCGCTTCATGGAAGCGGGCAGATGTGTTTCCATATCCGCAAGCGACCAGTTGGAGTTCAGCACAAAGGTACCGCCCTCTTTGATGCCATCAAGAATATCGTACTGTGTCACATAGGAGGCTTTATGACATGCGATATAGTCAGCCTGAGTGATCAGATAGGATGACTTGATAGGTTCTTTACCAAAACGCAAATGCGATACGGTAAAGCCGCCAGACTTTTTAGAATCATAGGCAAAATACGCCTGTGCATACATGTCGGTATGGTCACCAATAATTTTAACGGCTTCCTTGTTAGCACCCACAGTACCGTCAGCGCCCAGACCAAAGAACTTACACTGTACAGTACCGGCAGGTACAGTATCAATTTCCCCTTCCACATCCAGAGACAGATAGGTCACATCGTCACGAATACCCACAGTGAAGTGGTTCTTGGGCTGCAATGCGATCATATTGTCAAACACAGCTTTAGCCATGCCTGGTGTGAAGTCCTTGGAACCAAGACCATAGCGACCACAAACCAGTGTTGGTGCCTGACCATTTTCCATCATCGCGGTGCATACATCCTGATACAGAGGTTCGCCCAGTGCGCCTTTTTCCTTGGTGCGGTCAAGCACTGTGATGGTTGTCGCTGTGCCAGGAATAGCCTGCAACAAGTGTGCGGCAGAGAAAGGACGGTACAAATGCACTTTTACAAGACCAGTGCGCTGCCCACGGGCATTCAGATAGTTGACAGTTTCTTCAATAACTTCACACGATGAGCCCATGGCGATAATCACGCGATCAGCTTCAGGAGCACCCACATAGTCAAACAAGCGATACTTGCGACCGGTGATGCTTTCTACTTTGCGCATATTCTCCAATACAATACCAGCAACGGCATCATAATAGAGGTTGGCAGCTTCACAGTTCTGGAAATAAATATCAGGATTCTGAGCAGAACCGCGCAAATGGGGATGTTCAGGATTCATGGCTCCCATACGGAATTCTTCTACCTTGTCCCAATTAACCACTTTGCGGATATCTTCGTAATCAATCATGCTGATCTTCTGCACTTCATGAGAAGTACGGAAACCATCAAAGAAGTGGCAGAAAGGCACACTGGAATCAAGAGCGGAGAAATGAGATACCAGTGCAAGATCCATACACGCCTGAACAGAGCAGGAAGCCAGCAGTGCAAAACCAGTCTGACGGCATGCCAGTCTGTCCTGGTTGTCACAAAAGAGTGAAAGAGCATGGAAAGCAAGCGCACGTCCG
>CAMTOM010000074.1 GCA_947074125.1 uncultured Desulfovibrionaceae bacterium | reverse complement strand
ACAGGAGATGTTGTGTGGAAGGCTGGTAGATAGTACGGCGACAGGTGATAAGCAATGGATGGCGGAAAGCTGGGAAATATCACCTGATGGGCGTGTATATAGCGTTAAAATTCGTAAGGGAGTAAAGTTTACTGATGGGGAGACTGGTGATGCATTTGCCAGTAAGGCAAAGTTTGATGCAATTCTGGAGAATAGTGAGCGTCATAGCTGGCTGGAAATGATGCGCTTGCTGGAGAAGGTAGAGGCTCCTGATGCGGACACATTCCGCATTGTTATGCGGGAGGCTTACTATCCTATGTTGACTGAGCTTGGGGTGACACGTCCTTTTGCCATGATTTCCCCAAAGGCCATGAAGAATGGTTCTACAAAGGATGGTGTGAGTGCGTATATTGGAACGGGGCCGTGGGTGTTATCCAAAGTAGTAACTGACGAATATGCCATTTTTGAGGCCAATGAAAAGTATTGGGGAGAAAAGCCCCGCCTGAAAAAGATTGTCGTTAAGGTGATTCCTGACAATCAAACGCGCATTCTGGCTTTGGAAAAGGGCGAGATTGATCTCATCTGGGGCAAAAACATGATTGATGCGGACGCCCTGAATAAATATAAGGAGAGTGACAAATTCCGCGTAGCGCTTTCCACGCCAACATCAACACGTCAAATACTGTTGAATACAGAAAATGCCATATTGCGAGATGCAATGGTGCGCAAAGCCTTGCAGCATGCGACAGACCGAAAGACAATCGCAAAAGGTGTATTCCATGATCTGGAAACGCCAGCCGATACCTTGTATGCACCTTCAGTGCCGTATTGTGATGTATCGTTAAAGCCCTATGAGTATGACATGAAAAAAGCCGCAAGCATGCTCGAAGAAGCTGGCTGGAAAGCTGGGGAAGGCGGTGTGCGGACAAAAGATGGTCAGAAACTGACTTTGCGATTGCTCTACAACAGTAACAGCGTAACAGAAAAGACGATTTCCGAATATTTGCAGTCAGAATATGGTAAAATTGGCGTAGCCGTGACAATCATTGGTGAAGAAGAGCAGTCATATCGCGATAATATGAAAAATGGGCGTTTTGATATGGTGTTCAATATTTGTTGGGGAACGCCCTATGACCCGCAATCTTCTCTTTTAGCAATGCGCCAGCGCGTGTATGGCGACTATGCCGCACAGCTCGGACTTCATGACAAGGCAGAAATCGACAAAAGCATCACTGCCATTCCTACTACCACAGATGAGGCAGAGCGGAAAAAACTATATTCTTTTGTGTTGCAGCGCCTGCATGATGATGCGGTCTATATACCTTTAACATATGAGTCCAACAAAGCTCTTTTCCGCTCAGATCTGGAAGGGGTGGGCTTTACCCAGACGCAGTACGAAGTGCCTTTCACAAAAATGTTTTTTACAAAGGGTAAAAAATAGGTACCTCCGGTTGTAGGAGCTTTTCCCGTACCCAGATAAATAGAGAAAGGTAGTCGGAACTTTTCTATCGGGGTACGGGGAAAAGCCTCTATGTTTTGAGGCAGGTTGGTGTGGGCCTTGTCTGTTTTTGTGAAATGTGGATATGGCCGCGTTAATTTCGCAATAAAAGCTAGATTCCGGACAGAATATGAAACGATATATCATTATGAGGCTGCTTGCCACAGTTCCTTTGTTGCTGAGCATCTCACTTCTTTGTTTTCTTTTTATCAATTTGATTCCCTCTGATCCGGCAGAAGTGGCGTTGCGTATACGTCAGACTCCTATCATTACGGAAGATGCGATTTTGCAGGTGCGGCAGGAACTGGGTTTGGATCAGCCTTTTCTGGTGCGTTATGCGCAATGGCTGTGGAGCTGTATTCAGCTTGATTTTGGGGTCAGCTACACAAATCCGGCGAGAACTGTGCTTGGAGAGATTGGGCGCTGCCTGCCTACGACGCTCAGTCTTGCGGGATTTTCGCTCCTATATGTGCTGATATTGAGTTTGCCCATAGGCTTTTTGAGCGCTGTATACAAAGATAGTTGGTTTGACCGTATTATGCGCGGCGTGGTTTTCACAACAACAGCCATGCCCGCCTATTGGGTTGGTTTGTTATTGATATGGTTTGTCAGTATTAAGCTGGATTTACTGCCTACGAGTGGGTATGGGGGGCTTGAGCATCTTTTGCTGCCTGCTTTTACTGTGGCTCTGACGTATATTTCAACATACATACGCCTTATACGAAACAATATGCTGGAAAATATGCGTGAAGATTACGTATTGTATGCGCAGGCGCGTGGACTGAAGCAACGCAATATTCTTGTGCGGCATATTCTAAAAAATTCATTGCAGTCCTGTATCACCGCCATAGGGATGAGCATTCCGCAGTTGATTGCAGGAACTATTGTTGTTGAAAATGTATTCGCGTGGCCTGGTATTGGAAAACTCTGCATCACAGCAATTTTTAACAGAGATTATCCTGTGATTCAGGCGTATGTCTTGATGATTGGCGTACTTTTTGTGTTTTTCAATCTTTTCTTTGACATATTGCAGTATGCGGCTGATCCACGCTTGCGTCAGGGGAAATCTCATGCTTAAGCAGTTTTTTAAAAATCCACTTGCGCTGATGTGTCTTGTTATTGTGGGGGGCACAGCATTTCTTGGTATTTTTGCCCCGTGGATTGTGCCACATGATCCTTACGCCAATAATATTCTCAATAAATTTGCCTCTCCTTCATGGGCCTACCCTTTGGGGACAGACCAACTGGGGCGTTGCGTGTTTTCGCGAATGCTGTACGGGATACGCCCGACATTGTTTCTTTCGCTTGTGGTGATGCTGGGAACCCTGGGGCTTGGTGTGTTGCTGGGAACCATAGCTGGGTATTTTCGGGGAATTGTTGATGAGGTCATCATGCGCGTGGTGGACATTATGCTGTCTTTTCCAAGCCAGATTATGATTCTTGCCGTGGTGGCGCTGTTGGGAGTCGATATACGCAATGTCATTATTGCCACGATCTTTATCAAGTGGGCGTGGTATGCGCGTATGATACGTACAGCGACTATCAAATATGCGGAAATGAATTTCGTTTTATTTTCCAGAAGTATAGGTTCAGGCAATCTTTATATTCTGACGCGGCACATGTTGCCTTGTATTGCTGCGGAGCTTGCGGTGTTGGCAAGCTTGGATATGGGGTGGGCTATTTTGAATATCTCTACGCTGTCGTTTTTGGGCTTGGGGGTTCAGGCTCCTGTGCCTGAGTGGGGTGCCATGTTAAATGAGGCGAAAAATGTCATGGCGTCCAATCCTGAGCAGATGATCGTGCCAGGTCTTGCTGTGGTGGTATTGGTGGGGGCATTCAACTTTTTGGGGGATAGCTTGCGTGATGCTCTTGATCCCAAGGCGGTGCGTTCATGAGTTGTGTATTGGATGTCGCAAATGTGTCGGTGGGGTTCAGGCAGAAGGGGGGTGTTCTTCCTTTGGTAAAGAATGCGTCATTGCGGCTATCTGCGGGGCAGTGCCTTGGTATTCTTGGGGAATCTGGTAGTGGCAAGAGTATGCTGTGTAAAGCGATAGCGGGTCTCTTGGATGAAAACTTCACTGTCGAGGGGAGCATACGCTTTGAGGGCTTACAGCTACTGAGGCAGAAGCCAGAGAAGCTTCGGCGCTTGCGGGGACAGAAAATCGGTATTGTTCTGCAAAATCCCATGTCCTGTTTTGACCCATTGTACCGCATTGGCGAGCAGATGGAAGAGACTTTGGCTGAACACTACAATGCGGGTAGAAGAAAAATATATACGAAATGTATTGAAATTCTTGAGCTTATGCGAATTCGACAGGCAATAAATGTATTGGCGCAGTATCCGCATCAGCTCAGTGGTGGCATGTTGCAAAGAGTTATGATTGGTTTGGCTGTTGCGCTTGATCCGGTGTTGATTATCGCAGATGAGCCAACAACTGCCATAGATTCCATCAGTCAGCATTCCATTATGCAGGAATTTGTGCGCATTAAAGAGGCTGGGCAGGTTGCCATGATTTTTGTCTCGCATGATTTGGGGGTACTGTCACGTATTTCTGATGATGTCATGGTAATGCATGGGGGCAGAGTTATGGAGCAGGGGAGAGCGCAGGATATTTTTGCCAACGCACAGGACGTGTATACTCGTCATCTCATTGAACAGCATACGGCTGTCATGAAGCGTTTTTGCGCAGCGATTTCACCGGCAGTCTAGAGGAGAAGGATTATGAGTGTCGTATTGCGGGCAAAAGATATTAGGGTTTCTTTTCGCAAAGAACAGCAGAGTTCCTTGTTTGGTCAGGAGCGCCAGCAAGTATTGCATGATATTTCTTTAGATTTGCGAGAAGGAGAATGCCTGGGGATTATTGGGGAGTCTGGCAGCGGCAAGAGCACGCTGGGACGTGTGTTGTCGGGCTTGCTTAAGCCAGAGGGGGGCCGGGTATATCTGGAGGGGAGCGATATTTACGAGAAGCGTTCTGCAAAGAGCAAGGCCGCATTGCAACATCGCATGGCGCTGGTTTTTCAGGATTATACGTCCTCAGTCAATCCTCGTTTTCGTGTTGAAAATATTATTGGCGAATCGCTTCGGATATATCGGAAAGCTGGCGGTGACTGCTCTCATGTACGCCAGCGGACTTACGAATTACTGGATCAGGTCGGGCTGCCCGCATCTTTTATTACGCGCTATCCGCATGAGCTGAGCGGTGGACAGTTGCAGCGAGTGTGTATTGCCCGCGCGCTTGCCGTATGTCCGCGTATTATTCTGCTGGATGAGGCAATAAGCTCGTTAGATGCTTCAACACAGGTGCAGATTATGGATTTGCTTTCTACTGTGCAGAAGAGTCTTGGGCTTTCCTATATCTTTATCACACATGACCTGACAAGTATCACATATCTTTGTAACAGAGTGCTTTTTTTCCAGCATGGAAGGATCGTTGAGCAGGTGGATCAGATAAGCCAGCTTAGTTCTCTCCAGACGGCGTATGCAAAGCACTTGCTCCATTCCATTATGGGCTTGGGAGTGTCTGATAGTGAACAGGAGCAAGCAGATCTGCTTGTATCAGAGAGCGAAATTTCTTCTCTTGCTTTAGTGAACGATGCGAGGAAGGGGGCAGATTCTCCTCAGGCAGGAGCTGTCATGGCGTTTTCGTCAAAGCCGAGTGTTGTGGGATAGTGAAATACGGGAATCGCCAGAATATCCATGCGCGGATGATGTGTAGTGTATGACAAAGCATACATCATTGTTTTCTAGGGTCATGCCGTCTCTGGTGTCGGATCATGCGCGAAGTTATGCCCGTATGCTGCTATCTTTTGTGTTTGCTTCTGTCACACAGCCTATGCTGGGAATAGCAGATACTGCTGTGATGGGGCGTTTTGCCGATGCTGCCCATATTGCTGGGGTGGGAGTCGGAGCAGTGATTTTCAGCACGTTATATTGGCTTTTGGGTTTCTTGCGTGTGGGTGTTACTGGTTTGAGTGCGCAGAATCATGTTGAGAGAAGTCCGCAGGGAGCCTGGAAACTACTTTTGCATTCTTGTGCTTTAGCATTGTTTTTTGCTGGTACAATACTGCTTTTGCAACGTCCTCTTTTTTGGGCGGCCATGCAGATTATGCGACTGGAGCAAGAAGCGGTGGTGGTAGTAGTTGTATACTACGATATTCTTATCTGGGGTGCGCCACTTGTCTTGCTTAATTATGTATTACTGGGCTGGCTCATGGGGCAGTCGCTTCTGCGAGCGGCTTTGATGATGCAGGTTGGGGGCAATATTTTAAATATTGTTCTGGATGTGGTGTTTGTCGGTGGCTTGGCTTGGGGGGTGCAGGGAGTTGCCTGGGCATCTGTTATCGCGAATTTGTATTCGTGTATTGTGGGTGTGTATTTTATTACGCGGGCATTAGGTATTGTACCACATTTCTCATGTGCGTTGCATATTGATGTTTTTGTCCGCCTGATACGTATTAACGGGCATTTATTTCTTCGCACGATATGCTTGTTGGTACAGACAAATATGTTTATGGCAACCTCATCCGGCTTTGGTACAATTACACTTTCAGCAAATGCGGTACTTGTGCAGATAATGCTGTTTTTTGCCTGTGTTTATGAAGGGATTGCCAATACAACCAGCGTATGGGCAGGCAAGGCGGTAGCTTCAGGTGATCGCTGTATGCTTCAAAAAACACGCTACTATACTTTCTACTGGACTTTGGGTGTTTGTATAGGAATGACGATGCTTTATATTGTGTTTTCTTCACAGATGCTCTCTTTTTTTACTGACATAGCCTCTGTTTTAAGTGAAGCACAGCATTATGCTGTATGGGGTGGTTTTTTCCCTTTTTGTGCTGCTATTGGGCTGACATGGTACGGTTTTTTTACTGGTACATCTGTAACATTGCCTGTTTTTTTATCAACGCTTTGTGCGCTTTGTGTTTTTATATTGATATGGTTTGTATGTGTGCCGCACTATGGAAATAATGGTCTGTGGATTGCTTATTTGACGTTTTATTTGGGGCGCAGTGTATTTATACTTCCATGGTGGAATTATTTATATCGCCATGGATTTATGAAGGATGTATAATAAGATATATGGAGAGAAATTTATGGATATTATAACAATGTTGGAAGATGCGAAGCCTGGGATAAAGTATCAAATTATGTATGATCAGAATGGCATATCTTTTCCGATCACTCTTATTGTGGGAAATACACAAGGAAAAACATTGCTATTAAGTGCTGGGGTGCATGGATGTGAGTACGCAAGTATTCAGTGTGCGCAGGAATTGGGCAGAGAGATTATGCCAGAATCGGTAAGCGGTACAATCATCATTGTGCATATCGCCAATCTTTCAGGATTTGAAAATCGTCTCCCTGAGCTTGTAGCCGAAGACAGAAAAAACCTAAACCGTGTTTTTCCTGGAAATCCTGCTGGCAGTATGGCCGAGCGCCTCGCATATTCTCTCACTCTTATGCAGGAAAAGTCAGATTTTTATGTTGATATGCACGGTGGTGATTTGCATGAGAGCATGTATCCTTTCGTGTGTGTTCCAGGTGTGGCTGATGCGCATTTTGTGGCGGCTGCTTCCAAAGCTCGCCACGCGTGTTCGGGCCCCGGGAGGGTCCGGTCACAACCTCCAAGCGGCGTGTCTCATTCTGTGCCCGCAGACGGG
>CAMTOM010000073.1 GCA_947074125.1 uncultured Desulfovibrionaceae bacterium | reverse complement strand
GAAAAATTCCAAGGTGTTTAAGAGGAACAAAAGCTTGCCGAAAAGCAAACATGTGCAGCATAAAACACACGCAGCCGATACTTGTTCGCCAGAATGCTATTTCAAGTGCTGTCATTCCCTGTGAGAGACAAATACTAGAAAAAAGTCCGATGAGCGACCAAAGAAAGGCTGCCAGCAACATGAAGGCAATGCCAGTAAGGGAAGAGGTCATGTTGTGGTGCTCCTGATGTGAGCTTTATAGAGAGAGTTATTATTGGGGATCAGGGCGAGGGCCATGTGGCAGGAACTGAATGGTATCCCTGTTATTACGCTCGCTTTCTGCTGATACAGGAACATCAGTATAGTAGAGTGCTCCAGGCATAATATCATTTTCTTCTGCTACTTTCGCATAATGTGCTAATGGAGGACAGTAGCGTACAATAATGGGTGTCAGTACCCAGAGAAAAAGCCATATGGCGAAAAGAGCAGAAAAGAGCTGTAGAAATTTTTTCATGGCGTTCAGAGGTTAAATATCAGTAACTCGAAAAGTAAAAATAGCAAATTTAGCTTGTTTCGTACAGATATTTTTCCGTGCTAAAGTGTGTCGTAATTGTTGTGCATATAATGCGATAAAAAGAGTTGTGTATACAAAAAGCCCCCAGCATAGCCGTGGGAGCTTCTTATACGAAAGAAAAGCCCGGAAGCGAACTTCCGGGCTTGAATTTTTCTGCCTTAGATTCTTGCCGTAATATCGGGGAAGACCAGGTAGAACATAATGTATGCCATAGTCAATGTCAGGCAGAGGTTGAAGCTCTGACCGCAGACATACAGGATAAGGGGTTTGCCACCTTTGAAGTAGTGAGCCAGTTCGCGGAAGTTTGTCGCCAGACCAATCGCTGCGAATGACAGGGTGAAGCACCAGTTACGCAAAGGTGATGTAAGGCTCTTAATAGCGCCATCAGTGATAAGAGCACCACTCATTTCCGAACCGAGCTGGCCAGAGAGGTAAGAGTAGATAACAGATGCAGCTAAGAAGCCCAAAACGAACTTGGGGAAACGATGCCAGATTTCCATCAAATTGACATCTGTGCCTTCTACACGATCCACTTTTGTGACCCAGTAAATGGCGACACAGAATGCGGTGAGACCGATAAGCACGTTCTGAATCATTTTGATGGTAGCGGCAACATACATGGCTTTATCACCGAGGAATGCGCCAGCAGCAGCCACAGCACCAGTAGAGTCAATGGTGCCACCAATCCATGCACCGCCCAGAACTTCAGGCAGTCCCAAGGCCTTAATGACGATAGGCAGTACGATCATCATAATGGCTGTAAAGAGGAGAGACAGACCAACTGCCAGTGCCAGTTCTTCTTTTTTCGCGCGGCAGGCAGCGGCAGTCGCAATAGCGGCTGAGGTACCACACACGGACATGTCAGCAGAGATGGTGATGTTCAATGTCTTTGAAGGCATTTTAATCACTTTCTGGCCGAAGATGTAGGTGGTAACCAAAACAACAGGAGTAACCACCCAGGCGACGAACAAACCGGGGATACCGATAGCGACAATTTTGTCCAGCAAGATTTCTGCACCCAGGAGTACAAGGCCGGTTTTGATGAAGAATTCTACCTGAAGTGCGGGTTTGATAGCCTTTGGTGTTCCCACTGTATTGGCGATAAGCATGCCTAAAATAATGGCCCAGGCTTCTGCACTGAAACCCCACTGACGCAGGGCAAACTGCTTATCCATAAGCAGGGCAATTACAGTGAAGATAAAGACGCCTACAAAGCCAACCAGGAAGCCCACAACGCTCTGTCCCATGAAAAAGATACCGATGCTGAAAGAAACAGCCAGCACCAGGAAGATAATGGGCAGGGTTGTGAAGAGGTTGTATGGGGAAACCTTTGCTTTAGAGGCCGCCGTGCTTGAAGCTTTGTCAGCAGAGCGCCAGGCAGAGATGGCTTTTTCTGCATCTGCATTCAATGCAGTATTTTTGAAGCCTTCAAGAGCAGCAGCTTCCTGAGCAGCAGTTGCAGTGTCCAGAGCTTCTGTAGCGGCTGCTTTTGCTTTTTCTGCGGCAGGTTTTGCTTTTGCGGCAGCAGCATCAGCCTCTTCTTTGCTCAGCACAAAGGCCTTCAGAGGATTGTCTTTCCAGCGTTGAGGTGTTTTAGTGATGTTTTTCAGAGTAGCTGCGAATTCGCCGCTCTTCACTTTGATTTTTTTGTTATCTGACGCATTGTACCATTCTATGGTTTTAAATGGGGCTTTGGCTGCTTCTTCAGACATGACAGCTTTAGCCGTAGCAACTTTGGCAATCGCAGCTTCCTTATCTGCAGCAGAATAGCTGAAAACATGCAGATAGAGGGCTAGAAAACAGAAGAACAGACCAAGCCATATGGCCCAGTAATCTTCTTTTTTCCAGAGGTCAGACCAGCTGGATTTTGCCTTGTCAACGACGACATCAGTTTGTTGGGACATCGGAACCTCCGTAGCAAATATTAGCAAACTGTTGGTGTTTTCGCATATCACCACTGTTTCTGCAAGACATCTTTTCCAGGCTCTTCTATGGGTTCCGCTAAATACGGAAGATAGAAGAAATAACTGTTAGGAAAGATTTCTTATAGCATAACTCTTGAGGTGTAGCTTCTCCAGATTCAAGAGGTGATATGTGGATTGCTTAAAAAAAGTGCATTCCGGCATAGCCGACAACGCGTTGTGTATCACCTGTGAGACGAGCGGATGTATCATGTAGGGTCATGTTTGGTGATACGGGGCGGCATAACTGGGCTGTCAAAATGCCAAGAGCCATGGCCGCACGCCCACACATACTAATCTTTTCTTTAGAAGTCAGTTCAAGGAGGGATTGTGCATCCATCTGCATGACTTGTTCCAGGGCAAGATTATCTTTTGTGTGAGTGATGTCTTCGCTCTCAAAGTGATTCATATCGGATGAAATAACAAGAAGAAAAGGCTTATTTTCCATATTTTCTTTTTTCCACGAATGGGCGATTGCCTGTGCAGCAGCACGCAGGTGAGTGAGATTTTGTGTTCCGACACAAACAGGAACAATCTGGCTTTGAGGAGCGGCAATCTGGAAAAAAGGAAGAAGCACTTCAATAGAGTGTTCTTTAGCGTGTGAAAAGGTATCTGCCTGAAAGCCCGCATTGCCGTCAATCAGTTCTGTTGCGAGTGCGGTGTCAATGGAAACAGAGCCAAGAGGCGTTTCCCATTGCCCTGAAGGCCAGACTCCCAGGGGATGTCCATTTCCAGTATGATTGGGGCAGAGAATGATGATGCGATCGGGGAGGTGAATATCTTTGAGTGTCGCACCAATGATGTGTCCGCAAAAAGCATGTCCTGCATGTGGCAGCATAATCATGAAGGCTTCCCGTTTTTCTTTCGCGGGAGGCATCCACTGCATTATCTGCTGCCTGAGCATATCAGGTTCTGCGGCATAGAAGCGACCGGGCAATATAGCTGGACGGGTAGGCATAATTGTTTCTCTCAATGATACTATGGTTTGACAACGAGGGCATAGCGCACATGACTTTTGCCAGAGGCCGGAACATCAAGATCCCAGAAAAGAACATGATTTTTTGTTTTTTCGGGTTTGGGTGAGCAATTATATTCTATTGTTCCTTCTGCGGTGGTAAGCTGTGGCTCTGGCTCTTCAATACGCACTTTTGCGGGAGTGGAACGTCCATTGATGACGGTAAAATCCCATGACCAGTTCCAGTTTTGTTTAAGGTTCAGGAAACCACCGGAGCCTTTTTGCTTCACATTGGTTGTGATTTGAAACGTCATACGGGGATCTATGCCGAAAAAGAGGTCGGTCTTGTCTTCATCAGAGTCAGGTTCATCTTTAGTAGCGGTAAGAGATTTGGGGTTTGCCGCAACAGGGGCAATGCTCTTGACAGGTATGGGCTTATTTCCAGAGGATGTGGTGAAAGGTGAGAAAAATCCATCACCTACAGAGACATCTTCAATAAAGAAAGAAGCACTTGCTTGAGGCCATGCCTGAATATCATCAATTTTGTGGCGTACAACAAGCCACATGGCGCTCCCATTATTGCGGGGGCGGGCAAGCCATTGCATGGGCGATTTCCAGACATCCTGACGCAGGCGGATGTATTCCTTGCCTTCAGCGATAGCCCGTGAGGGGAGACGCCACGAGGAGTAAGCCGCATTCTCAACTCTTACAGGAGGAGCTGCCTGAGCCATAACGTCCATAACGGCGTCTTCGGCTACAGCACTGCTCTCCAGCATTTGGGGCGCACGCACTCGTTTGTTTACCCCAGAGGCACGCAGTGAGAGCTGGTGATCTTCTCCTTTTTCATTGATAATCCAGGGGCGTATGGGAGAAGGTTCCCGTCTGGAGTCTCCCTGCATGATGAGATCTACCTGCGCTCCTGTCCAGTCAATACCGCTATACTGCCAGACTTCTGCTTCCAAAGTGACATGGACAGTTTCTTTTTCTGGGAGGGCGCGGAATTGGTAACGTGGACGCCAGCCGACATTTGTCAGTGTATAGCTATACGTAAGAGGAAGCTGAGCGCCTGTAGCCATTTTTTTCCCTGGCTCGACAATGATACGGCGCAGACGTGGCTCCGCTTGTGGGATATTATTGAGTTCTTTTTCGAGTTGTTCGAGCTGTTTGCGCAATACAGATTCTCGTTTTTTCAGTTCTGGCAGGCTCTTTTGCACAAGAAGAGCCAATTTTTCCATTTCCTGTGCTGACGTAAAGGCATCAGGTGTTTTCGTCAGAATTTGCTGGTGGGTAAGGTTGGCAAGGAGTTCATTCTCTAGGGTATTTTTTTGCTGAAAAAGCGTATCGCGCTGGCGGGAGTGCATACCCGCGTTTTCAGGCCAACGTTCTGGGACAATAACTTCTTCGCGCCATGTCAGGGCTTCCAGAGTAGTATCGTTGCTCAGAAGCTTCAGATTTTGCGCATTATAAGGGATAATAAAGCTGACGTGAGCACGTCCGTCCTGTTGGTATACGGCAGGGGAATCATGAATAATAAGGCGTGCATTCTGAAGACCGAGCATAACTTTCTGAGGAGGCCGTACAGAGAGTGAAGGTGCAGAAACGGTTTTTGTTTCGATAGCAGTTGCAGCACTCAAAAGGGCAGGACACAGTAGTGTCACAGCCAAAAATAGATACGATAGCGGGTGCATCACAGGAAAAATATGTCTAGACAACACGGTATCCTCCGATCCAGTGGGCTTTCACCTGTCCATAGAGGGTTTGCCCTGCAAAAGGAGTGTTACAACTTTTGGAATGGATATTTTCTGAACTGACAAGCCAGGAGGTATCCGGATCAAAAAGAAAGAAGTTTGCAGGATCTCCAGGGGCAAACATGTTGACGGGTAGAGAAAAGATGCGACCTGGTTCACGGCTCCAGAGGCGTTCCATATCTGCTTCTGAAAGAATACCTTCTTTTACGAGCGACCATGTGAGGCTGACAGCCAGATCAAGACCTGTCAGACCATTGGGAGCTTCATCTAAAGGACATTCCTTTTCATGATCTGCATGTGGTGCGTGATCAGTGACCAGGATATCAATTGTGCCGTCTTTGACTGCCTGACGTAAAGCTGCAATGTCTTCCTGGGTGCGGAGTGGAGGGTTTACTTTGGCGTTGGTTCCGTAGTTTTCCAAAGCGGTATCATCCAGGAGGAGATAGTGTGGGCATGTTTCAGCCGTAACACGAACTCCGCGAGATTTCCCCCAGGCGATAAGATCCACAGCGCGCTTACAGGAAACATGGGCAATATGAACGGGCAGATGCAGGTATTCTGCCAGCAGGATGTCACGAGCCACCTGCATGGCTTCGCCAATATCGGGCTGACCTTTGATACCAATGCGCCCACTGGTAAGCCCTTCGTTCATGTGGGCACCTTTCGCCAGTGAAAAATCTTCGCAGTGATCAATAACAATACGGTCAAGATCAGAAGCGTACTCCATAATGCGACGCATAAGCTCTGCGTTTTCCATAGAGCGTCCATCATTGGAGAAAGCAACACAGCCAGCATCTGCAAGTTCTGATAGGGGAGCCATGGCCTCACCTTTGAGACCGAGGGTTGCTGCCCCTACAGGATAGACATAAGGACCATGTGGAAATGCGGTGCGTGCCGCTTCCAAAATAAAGCGGGTAATGGGGGCACAGTCATTGACAGGGGAGGTGTTGGCCATGCACATGATTGCGCCAAAGCCGCCATGTGCGGCAGCGGCAAGTCCAGAGGCCACGTCTTCTTTATATTCCTGCCCAGGTTCACGTAGATGGGTATGGGCGTCAATGAAGCTGGGGAAAAGCACCATTCCCTGAGCATCAAAAACATCATGCTCGCTTGTGGGGCTGTGGTGACCTGCGGGGGTCATGTTTTCTATGACAGTATCATTGACAAAAAGATCAACATTGTTCCCCAGATAGCGGGCATTTGTTATACAGCGTTTCATGCGGGGTTTCCTTCATCATTGCGGGTGGCGAGCAGGTACAGTATTGCCATGCGAACGGCAACACCGGAAGAAACCTGATCCAGTACAGAGCTTTGAGGTGCATCCGCGACATCAGACGCGATTTCCAGCCCTCGGTTCATGGGGCCAGGGTGCATAACAGGCGCTCCAGGTTTTGCCAGAGCTAAAAGTTCATGAGTAAGGCAGAAGCGTCTGGAGTATTCTGGCAGTGAGGGAAGAAGGCCTGCTTGCTGGCGTTCCAGTTGCAAGCGCAGGCACATGACAGCATCTACATTCTTGATGGCTTCATGCAGGTCATGAAAAATTTCTACAGGCCATGTTGCAATACCGGCAGGCAGGAGCGTACGGGGAGCACACAGACGGACATTGACGCCAAGCATCGTCAAAAGACGGATATTGGAGCGAGCCACGCGACTATGGGCAATATCTCCAAGAATCAGAAGCGTACGACCGGCAAAAGTATTGCCCCAAAGTTTATGCAAGGTATGGCAGTCCAGCAAAGCCTGTGTTGGATGGGCATGCCAGCCGTCACCGCCATTGATAATGGCACAGGGCAGGCGTTCTGCCAAAAAGCGGGCTGCACCACTGCTGGAGTGACGAATCACAATGACATCGGGATTCATGGCTTGCAGGGTAAGAGCGGTATCTTTGAGGCTTTCACCTTTATTGAGACTGGAACCTGTTTTGCAAAGAGAAAAGGTGTCTGCAG
>CAMTOM010000072.1 GCA_947074125.1 uncultured Desulfovibrionaceae bacterium | reverse complement strand
AAAAAGCACACGCTCGTAAGAGATGAACGGGCTGGTGGCGTGTTTTTCAGTGCTGCTCAGGAAAAGACAGTGCCAGCCAAACAGACGTATTTATTGACGATATTACAGCGTCCGCAGATGCCGATACCACACTTCATCCTTTTTTCCAGGGTGGTAATAATGTTTTCTGGCGGGAAGTTCAGTTTTTCCAGAGCCTGCACGGTAAACTTGATCATAATGGGAGGCCCGCACAAGACCGCAATGCAGTTATCCGGTTTGGGCGCCAGTTCGAGCAAGACATTGGGAATCAGACCAACCTTGTGAGGCCAGCCCTCAAAAGGCGCATCAATACAGAGTGTGCAGTCAAGATCTGGATGCTGCATCCAGCCTTCCAGTTCATAACTGAAGGCCATATCTCGTGGGCTGCGTGCCCCATACAGCAGGCTGATTTTCCCATAATCTTTTTTACGTTCCAGCAGGTGGAGGAGAATGGTGCGGATAGGTGCCATGCCAATGCCACCACCAACGAAGAAGATGTCTTTTCCTTTCCATTCCTGATAGGGGAAGGAATTCCCCAATGGCGCCCGCACCCCTACCATATCGCCAGCGCTCAGGCCATGAATGGCTGAAGTGACCTCACCTGCCTGCATGACAGAAAATTGCAGGTAGTCTTTTTGCGATGGGGGGCTGTTAATAACAAAGGTCGATTCTCCAGCACCAAAAACGGAAAGCTGGCCTACCTGTCCTGGTTCATAGGCAAAAGAAGCCATCTGTTCAGGATTGTTCAAAACCACACGGACGGTTTTGATATTTCCTGTTTCCTGAATAACTTCCAGCACCCTGGCAGGCATGGGAAGATAGGGATTTCCCTGTGGCTTGGGACGCTCAGTGAATGTTTGCGCCGCAAGGGAGCCCTGTGTATTCGCAGAGGGCTGCTGTACAGGCACAACAGGAGCCTTGGGCTTTTCGGCGGGCGTATTGTCCGGTTTTTTTGCAGGTGGCTCCTGTGTTTTGACCACAGGCATTTCCTGCTGTTTCACCGCAGGGGGTTGTTGTTCTTTCACAGTGGGTGGTTCCTGGTGTTTGACAGCAGGAGCAAGCTGCTCCCGTTCCACAGGGAGAGCCGTTGGAGGCGGGGTACTGGCTGCTGTCTTGGGCGCTTTGGGAGCCTCAGGCTTTGCCACAGGTGCAGGCTTTTTAGCTGTTGCTGTATTCTTCTTTTTTTCCGCCTTTTTGGCGGTACTGGTATTGGATGCTGTTTTTTTGGCCATGACGGGTCTCCCTAATCAGATGTGGCGGCCAGAACAATGGCGCGGATGTCGAGACAAACAGGGCAATTGCTGATACAGCGCCCACATCCGTTACAGGAGAAAGTTCCCCATGTTTCGGGATAGGTGCTGAATTTGTGCGAAATGCGATTGCGCATACGGTCTTGTGTATTGGGACGGGAATTATGTCCACTGGCCTCACGTGTGAAATGGGAAGCCATACACGAATCCCATGTGCGTAAACGTCGCCCAGGGTTTTCGCCGTAACCATCACCTTCGTCTGTGATGTTGAAACAGTAGCATGTCGGACAGAAGTAGGTACAGCCGCCACAAGAGAGACAGCGTGCCGTCTGGTCGCGCCAGAAATCCGCATCTGTAAAGCGGGCAGCCAGGCGTGCCTGCGTTTTGGAAAGGTCTGGAGCGGGTTCCAGCGTGGCATTCACATTTTCTCTGACCTTTTGTGCCGCATCGGCGTGAGGAGCGCCATCAGCAAGAGAAAGAGCGGCAAGCAGCTTTTCTCCCCTGGGGCTGACAGCTTCCAGCCAGTAGCCATTTTCCACTGCTGTCATCAGCACATCAGATCCTTCTGGATGTGTGGGGCCAGAGCCTGTCCAGTGACAAAAGCAGGTGTTGCCAGTACTGTTGCAGGTTTGGGTAATAACAGTGAGACTTTCCCGTCGGCGCTGGTAATAGGGATCAGCAAAAGGCCCCTGAAGATAGGGTCTGTCCAGTATGCTGAAACCACGGGCATCACAGGGACGGCAGCCGAACACAATGGTTGGCTGGCAATGCGTTTCTTCTGTGACTTCCAATGTCAGTTCGGCGGGGTTTTCTGGATTTTTCGTACGTTTATACTGCACGAGTGTTTCACAGGGAGGGAGTACCGCCTCTTTGGGAGGGACGGTTGCCTTTTTCAGGGTAAATGCCATGCCGAGTTGCCAGGGCTTGAAAACAACAGACTCTTTAACCGCAGGCTGAAGCACAGGAACAAGAATGCGCTGCTCCTGGCCAAAAGCAGTGCGCAGAGCCTCAAGCAGGGCAGGCAGGGCATTTTGCTCTACGTATCGTGTGGTACTCATTTCCATTCCCTCTCATGAATGTTCTTTTCCTGAACCTCAAAACCCAACAGTGGCGGAGTTGCCTTGGGTTGAATACCAGCCTGATAGCCATCAAAGAGCGTACCCACAGCACGAGCGATATGCTGGCGAAGGGCAAGAATGGGAATCCCCACAGGGCAGGCTCGCTGACATTCGCCACAGCCCGTACAGCGCCCTGCAAGGTGCATGGCGTGGATGGTCTGGAAAAAGAGTTTTTCGTTCGCACTATCGTCCTGAGTCATCCAGTGAGGATCGCGACTGTCAGAGACGCAGTAGTCCCTGCATACACACATGGGGCAGGCATTGCGACAGGCATAGCAGCGCAGACAGCGATCCATCTGGGCTTTCCAGAAAGAACGGCGTTCCTCAAGGCTCATGGCATCAAGCATCGCCAGTTCGGGCGGTGTTGTTGGGGCAGGTGTGACAGGATGCAATGTTCCCAGCCGTACATCTGCGAGCAAGGCGCCAGGAGTGGCACAGCCATAGCATTTTCCCTGTGCCCATAATGACATGTCAAAGCGATGCTTGCCCGTATCCGTTGTGACCGTGATGCCTTTGTCATCAGAGTCCGTCTGGCTAATGGTTTTATAGCTGCCAAGTTTTTGCATGACACGCGCCATATCGAGCGTTCCTTCGCAAGGCATGGAGAAAATGACAACGTCATCGCGCTTGATAAGGTTTTCCTGCAACAGTTCCACCACGGAGCGGGAATCACATCCCTTAACGACAATACCCGTTTTTTTGCCTTTCAGTGAGGGAAGATAGACGGCAAGATTGTTGACATTCAATGGTCCCCAAACAAGCTTGTCCACATCCTCAGGTGAGCGCATGAAAAGAGGCACGCTGTGTATGGCATCGTGTCCCTGCTGCCAGCCGAGTACGCAGTCAAGTTCTGGCAGACGGCTTTTTATGGCGGATTTGAGTTCTTCCAGTGGTGCCTGTATGCCCGTTCCCAGGGCATGCAAGGGCGAAAGGGTCATATCCGCGACACGGAAGAGTGCTTGTGCATCCTCCAGAACAGGCGCAGGCCCAAGGGCATGTATCCTTTCTGTGAATGTTGTGACCACTTCTTTCCAGCGCTGTCCTTCTGAGGCGGACACCCAGGTATATTCAAAACGGCGATCATCAATGCCCAGCACGGGCAGGAATTGCTTGAGAACTTCCAGACGGCGTCGGGCATAGAAATTCCCTTCGCTGTAGTGGCAGTCATTGGGGTGACAGCCAGACACAAGCACGCCGTCAGCGCCATTAAACAGAGCCCGCAGGATAAAAAGCGGATCGATACGGCCGGAACAGGGAACGCGGATAATGCGTAGATCCGTGGGTTGTGTGGCACGTGCCACGCCTGCGGTATCGGCTCCTCCATAAGAGCACCAGTTGCAGAGGAATCCGACTATACGTAATTCTTTGCCTTTCAGCGTTGACATAAGGCATGCACCTCCGCAAGGATTTGGTTATCCGTGGAATGGGCGAGCTGTATGGCTCCCTGAGGACAGGTGGAGGAACACAGACCACAGCCCTGACAGACGGTATCAATAACCTGGGCTTTTTCCTGTCCACGTATTTCTGTGAGCTGTATGGCTCCGAATGGACAGGTCTGAACGCACTTGCCACAGCCAACGCAGCGTTTGATATCCACAGCAGAAATCTGCGGATCATTTTGCAGCTTGTCTGCCGAAAAGAGCGTCAGAACCTTGGAAGCGGCGGCAGAGCCTTGGGACACAGAAGAAGGAATGTCCTTCGTTCCCTGACAGACACCCGCAAGGAAAACACCCGCTGTATTGGTCTGCACAGGCTTGAGTTTGGGATGGCTTTCCATGAAGAAGCCATACTTGTCATAGGAAATGCGCAGTTTTTCAGCGAGCTTTGAGGCATCTTTGCTGCCTTCAATGCCGACAGCAAGAACAACCAGATCGGCACTCACCGTAATGGCTTTTCCCATAAGGGTATCAACGCCACATACGGTATAGCTTCCTTTGCCGTCAGGATAGATTTTTGATACGCGCCCGCGAATATACTCCGTTCCGTATTCCTCAATGGTGCGCCGGATGAACTCGTCATAGAGTTTTCCTGAAGCCCGTATATCCATGTAGAAAACAAAGGACTGGGCATCGGGAATATGTTCTTTGGTCAGCACAGCCTGTTTTGCCGTGTACATACAGCAGAAGCCGGAGCAGTAGGGACGTCCGATGGATTTGTCACGCGAGCCAACACACTGGATGAACACCACGTTTTTAGGTTCCCTGCCATCGGAGGGACGTTTGACATGACCCCCTGTGGGGCCGGAAGCTGAGAGGAGGCGTTCGTACTGGAGGGAGGTGATAACGTCAGGATAGCGACCGCCGCCGTACTCCTGATACACTGTCCAGTCCATCAGATCATAGCCTGTGGCGGCGACAATGGCGCCCACTTCTTCAGTAATGACCTCATCTTCCATTTCGTATTTGATAGCGCCCGTAGGGCAGATTTTTGCACAAACGCCGCATTTGCCTTTTTGAAGCTGGCGGCAGTAGTCAGGATTGATAACGGCGCGCTTGGGAATGGCTTGCGGGAAGGCTATGGAAATGGCTGTGGTCGGACCTGTGAATTCGTTAAAGGCATCCGGTGTTTTTTTATTCGGACACTTCTCTGTACACGCGCCGCAGCCCGTACACTTCGTCCAGTCCACATAGGTACTTTTTTTGCGAATGGTAACAGTGAAGTTGCCAACGTAGCCAGAAATACTTTCGATTTCAGAAAAAGCATGCAGGGTAATATTGGGATGCTGTGCCACGTCCACCATTTTTGGGCCGAGAATACAGGCCGAACAGTCAACGGTGGGGAATGTTTTGTCCAGTTTTGCCATCTTGCCGCCAATGGTAGCTTCGCGCTCCACAAGCACAACAGGAATATTGCCATCAGCGCAATCCAGAGCTGCCTGAATACCCGCAACACCACCGCCGATGACGAGCACGCGCTTGTTCACATCAAAGCTTTGAGCGTGCAGGGGGCGGTTACGGCGCAGTTTTTCCACAGCCATGGCAACCAGTTCATTGGCTTTATTGGTATTGGCCTCTTTGTCTTTGCCTATCCAAGAAACATGTTCGCGGATATTGGCCATTTCAAACATGTAACGATTCAGACCAGCGCGTTCAACGGTGCGTCTGAACGTTGGTTCATGCATGCGGGGCGAACACGAAGCGACAACAACGCCTGTGAGCTGGTATTCTTTGATGGCTTCTTCAATGGCTGCCTGTCCAGGTTCGGCACAGGAATACATGAGGTTGATGGCGTACACGACTTCAGGGAGGGACTGGGCATCGTGCGCCACTTGGGCACAGTCTACCGTGCCGCCAATATTGCTGCCGCAATGGCAGATGAAAACACCTATTCTCATGCGGCACCTCCACTTTTTTGTGCTGTAGCCAGTTTGCGCAGCAATGGTCCGGCATCAACGCAGAGCTTATTGAAGCCGAGGGCTTCTGGTGGCAGGCCAAAAGCCAGTCCCAGCACCTGCGTGAAGTACAGAACAGGCATATGGAAAGACGTATTCATTGCTTTGGATGCCTGCTCCTGCCTGAGATCCAGATTCATCTGGCACAAAGGACAGGCAACAACAAGCGCATCTGCCTGCATGCGTGTGGCGAGTTCCAGTATTTTGCCAGAAAGGCGTGCTGTCATGGAGCGTTCTGGAATACCAAAAGAAGCGCCACAGCATTCTGTTTTCAGGGGAAAATCAAGCGTATCCGCACCACATGCGGTGAGCAGATCTTCCATGACTGTGGGATTTTCCGGATCGCCAAAGTTCATGATTTCTGCCGGACGGCTCATGAGACAGCCGTAATAGGGAGCCAGTCTGATGCCCGTGAGTGGCTTGTGAACGCGCCCCGCAATAATGTCAGGCCCATAGATTTCGTGCAGCATTTCCATAACAGAATAGGTTTGCGGGAATTCTTTGGCAGCGGGTGCGTCAAGAAGCTCGTTAACGCGGGTACGGAATTGCTGATCCTGCATACGATGGCGTGCGAGACGAAGATTGGAGAGACAGCTTGGGCAGGACGTCAGCAATTTTTCAACATTCTCTTTTGCAGCAATATCCAGATTACGCACACACAGTGCTGTTGAAAGCTCTGTATCAATGGCGTGAGCCGGTGTTGAACCGCAGCAGTTCCAGTCTGGAATATCCGCAAGCTCCATGCCCAGAGTGCGACAGACAGCCTGGGTGGATATTTCATAATCAGCAGATGAGCCATGTGCAGAACAGCCCGGATAATAGGCAAATTTCATGGACATACCCCCTCACGCTCTGCGCGTTTTCTGTAGCGATCAACAATGCGCCCCACAGCCTCTGCGCCACCATTGGGTATGACATGAGGCTTGAAGCCCAGCTTGCTGCGTTTGAGGGCAGCAGGGGCAAGGTCAACATCGGTGAACAGGCGTAGTGAGCGCATCATGTAAAGCGCCATGACTCCAATTTCATAGGTTCGACCAAACAGACGTACCATTTCCATGAAAGAGAGCCAGAACTTGTTTACTTTTGGCACACTGATGCGTCCTTCACGGCGCGCGATATGGCGTAAAGTCTCCATCACTTCTGCCACATTAATCTTATTGGGGCACCGCAGGCAGCAGGTGGAACACGAAAGGCACACCCACCGGGATTTTGACCGGAGCACTTCGTCTTTCCTGCCAAGCTGCACGCAGCGCATAATAGTATGCACCTGCATGTCATAGGCAAAACCTGCGGGACAGCCAGCAGTGCAGTTGCCGCACTGATAGCAGTCGGCGACACACTGGCCGCTGTGTTTTTCGACAGTTGTTTTGAAAGACAGGTCCAGCTGGAAG
>CAMTOM010000071.1 GCA_947074125.1 uncultured Desulfovibrionaceae bacterium | reverse complement strand
AAGCGGTTATTAAGGGCATCGAATATCTATTTAAATCGCAATATGCTAACGGAGGATGCCCACAAGAGGCATCTCATTTACGAATCGCGATGGCAAAACCCAATACTATTGGATTGGCCTCAGCGGCGAAGATGGCTCAGTCACCTTGGGCGACTTTGTGCCGGCTGCTCAGCCATAACACGCCTGAAATATTTTTCCTCGATCAAACAGATGTGGCGTCCTCTCCAATACTGAGAAGACGCCACATCTGTGTTATCAATAATGCTACGTGAAAACGTTTACTGCTATCTAAACAGACCAGCCATATCTTCAGGATGCTGCCTTGACCTTTGCAACGCCAAGATACATAGCCTTGATGTTTGTTTCCACGATCTTGGCAGGCAAATGCTTCTGAATAGCCTTTTCTAAGGCTGTTTCAGTAAAAGGCAATGCGCCAGAAGCGCATAGTGCTCCCAAAAGCACAGTATTGCCACTCTGCACAGAACCCACTTCCTGCCCAAGAGAACGACAGGGCAAAAAGAAGCTTTTTCCGGCAACAGCCTGTGATTTTTCCTTAATACCAGCCAAAGCTGGATATTGTGCCTGTCCAAGGCAAACAGAAAGTGGCTCCATAGCATCTTCGCTAGAAAAAATAATGCCGCCAGAACGCAGATATGGCAGACCACGCAATGTCTCTAAAGGCTCAAAGCCTAAAAGAATATCCGCCTCACCAAAATCAAGTTTGGGCGCTTTCCAGCCTCCCAGCAAGATGACAGATTCCACCACACCACCACGTTGCGCCATCCCATGCACTTCACCTGCAACAACATCCAACCCCTCATCAAGAGCCGTACGCGCCAGCAGAGTTGTTGCCGTCAACGTTCCCTGACCACCCACACCAGTCATATAAATGCGAATGCGTTTTTGCTTATCCATAATCTTACCTTTTGACAGCTTTAAATGCTTTAGGCGCTATTTGCAGACACACCATACACCCAGAGCACAATGTTGCGTCTACATACAAATCATCGTCCTTCTTATAAAAGGCAGGACAGGCAAGCTCTTCGGCACAGCGACGGGCATCCTCTCCCTGTACCGCCACAGTGGCGACTTGCGGCAATGTCT
The DNA here is from genome assembly GCA_947074125.1 of uncultured Desulfovibrionaceae bacterium. GTDB lineage: Bacteria > Desulfobacterota > Desulfovibrionia > Desulfovibrionales > Desulfovibrionaceae > JAQVCS01. Next base: position 6,154 of record CAMTOM010000071.1, on the reverse strand, counting down.
TTTTGAGCACACGACGGGCATAAAGAACACAAGGCTCTTCAGCAATCAAGACTCGTACGCCTTTTTTCTCGCGGAAATTTTGAAGAGCTTCTGTTAATGCTTTCAGATTGTACGCCTTTACCCGACATACTTCCGTCACACCAACACCACGCACAGCAGATTCAATATCCAGATGCTGCACCCCTTCTCCCAGAACAGCCTGCTCCATACCTGGATTGGGCTGATGCCCCGTCATGGCCGTTGTCCCATTATCAAGGATCACCATAAGAATATCGTGCTGATTAAAAACAGCATTGACCAAACCGGAAAGACCAGAATGAAAAAAGGTTGAATCTCCAACAAAGGCAATCACAGGCTTGCCACTTGCCCAGGCAAAGCCGCTCCCTGCAGAAATAGAAGAGCCCATGCACACAAGGAAATCCGCCATACGTAAGGGCGGTAAAAGACCCAATGTGTAGCAGCCAATATCAGAAGAATATACAGCCTCATCCCCAAAGAGCTTGCGTACAGCATAATATACAGCACGATGCGAACAGCCCGCACACAAATTGGGAGGACGGTTTGGCAATCCTGTAGTATGGGCACGCGCTGCTGTTACCGGAGAGGGACAGTCCAAAAATGCCGCCAGCCCCTGCATGATGGAAGAAGTGGAATATTCACCATGAATACTCAAAAGAACGCCATTCTTACCCGCCACATTTACAGGCAAATTATGGCGCTGTGCCAGATCGCGAATTCCTTGCTCAAGCAAAGGCTCACCTTCTTCCAGCACCAGTACCCTGTCGCACTGCCGCAAAAATTCTTTCAGGCGTGTTTCTGGCAGTGGCCAGCTCATCCCCAGTTCAAAAACGCGAACCTTGTCTTCCCAACCTCCAGCATACAGAGCATCAGCAAGATACGCTCTGGCAATGCCACTGGCAATTACCCCCATTCTTCCCTGACCTGATTCCACATTCCAGGGAGAGGTTTCAGCAAAGTTGCGAGCAAGGCGCATATTTTCTTCAAGCACTTTATGGCGGTTGCGCGCCACTGCCGGCACAGGAACAAAACGCATGCTCTCATTCTTCCAGGGAACAAGCGGCATCTCCTGTGGCAGGGCATCAAAATGAACAGCGCCTCGCATATGATTCAAACGTGTTGTCGTACGCAAAAGAACAGGCTGTTGCAGCTCTCGCGCCAACCGAAATGCCTGATGTGTCATATCCTTGGCTTCCTGCGCTGAGGCAGGCTCAAAACAGGGCAGACTGGCAGCCCTGGCATAGTAGCGATTATCCTGCTCATTCTGACTGGAATGGCAGGCAGGATCATCAGCAGACAGCACAACCAAACCACCAGGCATACCTGTATATGCGGCAGTAAACAAAGGGTCTGCTGCCACATTAAGTCCCACATGTTTCATCGTTACAAGAGCCATGGCGCCAGCCAGCGCAGCACCCGCCGCCACTTCCATAGCAACCTTTTCATTCACGGAATATTCCATCTTGTAACGTCCATTACCTCCCAACTTATAGAAGGTATCAGGAACTTCAGAAGAAGGCGTTCCAGGATAGCAGGTCACAACGTTAACACCAGCTTCCAGCGCACCACGTACAATGGCCTCATTCCCCAACAGCAGGTGTCGCTCATTCTGGGCGCCACCAAGGAGCGGATGACTCATGTAAAACTCCTTAACAAACAGCATATGGATAAAAAAGAAATGTCAGGGAAAAACTCCCCGACACCCTGCGGCAGAGGATGCTCCCGCGCATTTTTTACATAATAACATCTTGCCTTCGCAAACACGCAAAGCACATGAAATATCTTGTGAACATGTTTCCAGAAAATTTTGCAGCAAAGCCAAAAAATATTTCTTCACTATTTCGTGTCAGTTTCTGTCTTGGCACGCTGGGCACGACGTACCTGAGAGCGCAACACTTCCTTTTCCTGTCCGGAAGCTGTTGTAATCAAGGCTTCATATTGCTGTATGGCTTCATCATATTGGTTTGCGGCGATGGCAGCTTCAGCAGTCATGCTTTGAACAAGCCCACGCGAACGTGCCTGCTGCACAGGCTTCTCTATCATGTTCAAAACAGCTAATGCCTGCTCTGGCTGCTCTGCCCAAATCAAGGCCTGAACATGGTTCGTCACTGCCATCAAGCCCACAGCGCTATCTGCATCAAGAGCCATGATCTTCTCATATGCCCCAGCAGCCGTAGCATAATCACTCACAGCCATCGCCGCAGCACCCAACTCCAGATACGCAGCCTCACGCACAGACTTTGGCAATGCAGGTAATACTGCTTCAAGCGCAGTAACACGCTCTTTGCCTTGCAGGTTCAATAAAATCAAACCCAACTCTTCTTGCGCAACACGCGTCTGGCGATCAGAATACCATTGGTATACGCCAATACTGATCAGCGTCAGCGTAAAAAATCCCAGTACACACATAATCAACACAGCATGTTTCAGCAGGAACTGCAACAAAGGTGCTGTTTCTGTTGTCATTTCTGCTTGCAGCTCGCGCAAAAGAGCTGTTGTTTCTTCTTTGGAAGCAGGCTCTCGTCCTGAAATCTGGGACATAACTAAACTCCTGATAAAAACACCGCAAAAAAGTACGTCCTTAACGCACTCCTCGCCGAACCGTCTTTTTATGGTACAAACAATATAATTGTCAAAAGAAATTACACTCTCCAAAAGGAAAATAAAGAACTTCTCCAGTCTATTCTGCTCCTTATTCCATACGACCAAGGCAAAAATTCATCCTCTTGCCATCTGGCTTTTGCCTCGCTACACTCATGAAAAGCAAAGTGGCTTTCACACGAACCCTATTATTATAAGCTTCTTTCCAAATCTCTGTACGGGAGCACGTATGTCTACAGCATTGCAGCAGCAAATAACCCTACTGGCACGCCAAGCACAAGAAGCCGCACGTCTGCTTGCCAGCGCTTCTCCAGCAGCAAAAAACAAGGCACTCACGATTATCGCCTCTCTTCTTGACAGCCAAAGAGCGGGCATTCTGGAAGCTAACGCCCAAGACATTTCTGCAGCAGAAGCCAAAGGAACTGACAGACCCCGTATTGACCGTCTGCGCCTGACGCCTGCTATTATTGATAGCATGATTGCCGCCTGTCATCATGTGGCGGACATGCCCGATCCTGTAGGAGCTATGGAAAGCCAATGGCAGCGCCCTAATGGATTGCTGGTAGGGCGTATGCGCATCCCTCTTGGCGTGATCGCCATGATTTATGAGGCTCGCCCCAATGTTACCATTGACGCTGCCATTCTTTGCCTGAAAGCAGGAAATGCCGTTATTCTGCGCGGCGGTTCCGAAGCTTTCCACTCCAATAAAGCCTTGGGGGCAATTCTACAGGAAGCACTCCACAAAGCAGACTTACCACCAGATGCGGCACAAATCGTGAGTATTACTGATCATAGCGCTGTGACAGAACTCTGCAAACTCAATACCTATATTGATGTTATTATCCCCCGTGGCGGAGAAAAACTTGTACGAGCCGTCTCTGAAGCCGCTACCATGCCCGTACTCAAACACTACATGGGCGTCTGCCATGCGTATATTGATGCCGACGCAGACCTGAGTCAGGCTCTTGAAATTATTTACAATGCCAAAGTCCAGCGACCAGGTGTCTGCAACGCTCTGGAATGCCTCCTCGTCCATAAGGATGTCGCACAGACATTGCTTCCTGCTGTAGGGAGTAAATTGGGAGATGCGGGCGTAGAATTTCGCGCCTGCCCGTCTTCTCTTCCCCTTCTTGGTACACATGCCATACCACAGCGCCCTCAAGACTTGGGAGAAGAGTTCCATGATCTCATTCTCGCTGTTTCCATTGTAGACAGCATGGATAGCGCGCTGGATCATATCGCCCGTTATGGCTCGCATCACACAGAAATCATATGCACGCGCTCCCATCAAAATGCCATGCGTTTTGTGCGGGAGGCTGATGCTTCCATGGTTGCTGTCAACGCCTCAACACGCTTCAATGACGGTGGTGAACTGGGCTTGGGAGCAGAAATTGGTATCTCCACATCCAAGCTGCACGCATACGGAGCTATGGGCGTACGCGAACTCACCACAACAAAGTTCGTCGTGTTTGGAGAAGGACAGATACGCCAATGACAACCCTTTTCAGAGCTAGCATATGACATCTCAAGGTATCGCCCTGCTGGGAGGAACATTTAACCCTCCCCACATAGGACACCTGCGCCTTGCACTCGAATTGCTCAATCATCTACCAGAGCATATTTCCGACGTGGACTTCATTCCCTGCGCGCATCCCCCGCACAAAAGCCTTACCAATCTCCTTCCTTTTGAACTGCGCGCTGCCATGCTGGAAAAGGCTCTTGAGCCATTCCCCCACCTGCACTGTAACCGCATGGAGTCTGAACGCCAGGGTTTCTCCTACACATGGGATACGCTCAACATCTATCGGGAACGCCACCCCGACAGACCTCTCTATTTTATTTTGGGTAATGAAGATTACACGCAACTGCCCTCGTGGTATCACGGCGCAGAGCTTCTCCAGCTCGCCCATTTTCTTATTGTGCAGCGCGCCGATACCTCCATTGAAATGTTCAAAAAAACGACACTTCACCTTTATCCCAAAGCGCTCTTCACCCCCCCTCTACTCCCTAATGGCCTCAGTGCCCTGCTTCCCAACGGGCATACTATCCATTATCTGCCACTGCCCCGACTGGACATCAGCGCTTCACTCATTCGGGAACACTGGCTGCATGCCCGTAATATTAACTTCCTCGTACCCGATGCGATACTGCCATTATTCAAGCAACATGAAACAACACTGTACCGATTATGGTCGCAATCAACGGGCTTGGGAGATGATTGAAGAACAAAAGGATTACTTATGTTGTGATTGAAGAATTGGTGGACGCCGTCCCCCAAACCCCCTGGCAGGGAATTGAATCCCCTGCACCCCCATTATGGATGCCATAAATGCTACGCATTATGACATCCTTAGGAAGGCAGAGAATACCTCCTCCCCCTGAGCAGTACCAGCATTGTATAGGTACGGCACAAAATATCTTCCTTCCCTCGCTAAGAGGAGTCACAATAGCGAGCGCTGCGGTACAAAGCACCCTCCCTCCTCCGAGGGGAATCGCAGTACCCGCACTATACTCTTGGGCGTGCGGAATCAAATATTCTCCATCCTTTGTTAAGAAGAACCATACTGCTACGCTGTATTCTTGGGCATGAGGAACAAAACACCTTTCTTTATTGATAGGAGGCGTTTTGACACTCGCGCCTCACGCTATGCTGTTCTCCTCCATACCTTGCCAAGAGGCATAAACTCATATACAACTGCCGCACGCGGAGAGGTAGCGAAGTTGGCCGTAACGCGCTCGACTCGAAATCGAGTTATCGGTTTGTCCCGATACGTGGGTTCGAATCCCACCCTCTCCGCCAAGAAGCGATTTTATGAACTCCTAATTTGTTCGTTTTCTCATGAAAATAAGCACGTTAGGAGTTTTTCTTTGTTCGGTGTTGTCCGTTTTTATTCATTACAGTCATGTTTGCATCCGTACAACTTTTCGTGTTATTGGACTTGTACGGATGTATTTAGTTGAATGTTGTACGGTAATGGAGGCAAATGTTATGGCACTAACAGTTTTTGACGTAAAAAATGCGAAAGCCAAAGACAAGAATTATGTGTTAAAATGTAGTATTTCAGACTTGATCGGACAGTGTTCTCCGTTTTGACGGATTCTCTGTCCGATTAGTTGAGCTGTCCGACCTTTTCTTTCCAGAGGTGCTTTGCCTCTGTTAGGGTCTGCATGGGAGTCCTACCACAACACATTTTCCCCTGATGGGTGCGCTGGGTGTTGTAGTACTCAATCCAAGCATCTAGATCGGTTTGTAGCTCCTCCAAACACTTATACAACTTGCGTCGAAAAGCAACTTGATAAAACTCCTGCAAAATTGTTTTGTGGAACCGCTCGCAAATTCCATTGGTTTGCGGATGTCTGGCCTTAGTTTTTGTGTGTTCTATACCATTTACACCAAGGTAAAGCTCATAATCGTGTTCTTCCACTTTACCGCAATACTCAGTTCCTCTGTCGGTGAGGATGCGAATAACACCCATCTCGTGAGATTCAAAAAATGGTAGTACACGGTCATTGAGCAAATCGGCAGCTGTGATGG
>CAMTOM010000070.1 GCA_947074125.1 uncultured Desulfovibrionaceae bacterium | reverse complement strand
TGAGAGAATCAAGAAAGATGTTACGTGTCATTTAAATGCCTTGTAAAAGATCGTTACAGGCTTCATGGCTAGAACCATAGCGAAAAGCCAAATCGAAGTTATCAAGTGTGGGTAAAAGATCTGTCAAAATTTCTTCGGAAGCATAGCGCATCTGCTCTTCGTGTTCACGCCCAAGACGCTTTTTAAAATTTTCCATTTCGGCAGCCGCACGCAATTTTATTTCCTGGGCTTCTTGCTGCACAACACACAAAGGACATACCCGCTCCTTACAAAGGCTCTCCAGATTTTCCTGCGTTATCGTTCCAGAAAGCGCTTCTTCAGGAACAAATTCTGTCCCCAAAATATCCAGACCTTCATTATTTGCCATAGGATTTGGTATCTTATCATCATTTGAATGTGCCATGTCTTCTCCTGCTATAAAAATAACACAAAGGCTTTTCCAATAAAAAAGAGTCTCTGCAAAGAAGGCAACAGGACACACCCCCCTGCGCCTCTATCCAAATACAAAAAAAGCGTTATCTTAAAAGATAGAGCGCAACCGGATAGCCACAATGGCATACCAACACCAATGCCGCCAGCCCCAAAGCCTTCCCGAAAATAAGTATACGCACTACTGCTGTCAAGACACTTATCTTTTCGTGCGGCTTCTTTCTCGACTTTTGGCGCCTCCTTCGATAGAATGCGCCCACTTCGTTTCCGCAACTTCATGCCAAAAAACCAAAAGGCCTCGTAAAATAACGGCTTGCCAGCATTTTCAATACGGTCTTTTTTCAGCTACATTATTGACAATGATGCTACGGAACCCATTTCAGACAAACGCAAGGAAGAACGCATGGCCTGTCGCATTCTTACCCTCAATTCGGAAAATGAGTGGAAAAAAGTTCTCCAGTGGCTGGATACCCGTGAAAACCCTGACAATAATGTCGAAAGTACAGTACGCGAAATGCTGGCAAAGGTGCGTGACCACGGTGACGCAGCTTTGCTCGAATATTCCCGCACATTCGACTGTCCTGAATTTTCGCCCCCCTTCAAGACGGGACTTTCAGAAATCGCACGGGCAGCCGCTTCTGTTTCTGGCGATGACAGAGCTATTATTGCCGAAGCCGCAAGCAACATTCGCTCTTTCCATGAGTCGCAACTGGAAAAGTCCTGGTTTGTTACACGTGAAGATGGCTCCATTCTCGGACAAAAAGTTTCCCCTGTTGATAGAGTTGGTCTCTATGTACCAGGCGGACGCGGCGGAGAGACCCCACTTATCTCAAGCCTGCTTATGAATGCCATCCCTGCACAAGTTGCCGGAGTGCGTGAAATCGCTATTGTCACCCCCCCAAGAGCTGATGGTACGGTCAATCCTTATATTCTTGCCGCAGCGCACCTGCTCGATATTGATGAAATTTATGCTGTTGGGGGAGCATGGAGTATTGCAGCTCTCACGTATGGGACAGAAAGCATCGCGCCTGTGGATGTTATCGCTGGACCTGGGAATATTTTTGTTTCCACAGCCAAGCGCCTTGTACACGGACGTGTGGGTATTGATATGATTGCAGGCCCAAGTGAAGTCCTTATCATTGCTGACAGCAGCGCAAATCCTGCCTGGATTGCGGCTGACATGCTCTCACAGGCAGAACATGATGCCCTGGCATCCGCCATCTGCGTTACTGATGATGCGGCACTGGGCAATCAGATTCTGGCCGAACTTGAAAAACAGTGCGCCAGTCTGCCCAGAGCATCACAGGCTACCCGTTCCCTTCAGGACTGGAGTGCCATTGTAATTGTTCCTTCAATGAAAGCAGCGCAACTTTTTGCCAATCGTATCGCTCCAGAACATCTTGAATTGTGTGTTGCAGCCCCCTGGAGCATGCTGTCGGGTATCCGTCATGCCGGAGCGGTTTTTATGGGACATAACAGCCCTGAGCCTGTGGGGGACTATTATGCTGGCCCCAATCATGTGCTCCCCACAATGCGTACAGCTCGCTTTTCCTCGGCTCTTTCTGTGCAGACATTTTGTAAGAAAACCAGTATCATTGCCACTGGGTCAGAATTTCTGAATGCAAATGTTACCGCAATAGCTCGCCTGGCTCGTTTGGAAGGCCTGGAGGCGCATGCTCGTTCCGTGGAATGTCGTATTCCCAACCCCAACGCTTAGGAGCAGCACAATGAAGATCGTCACGCAAACGGAAATCAGCGCCTATCCCCTTCTTTCCAGAGGCAAAGTGCGAGATATTTATGACATTGATGAAAAGACGCTTCTTATTGTCACCACAGACAGAATGTCCGCCTTTGATGTCATTATGGATGAACCTGTCCCTTATAAGGGCGTTATCCTGAATCAGATTACCCGCTTCTGGATGGATCGCTTTACTGATATTATTCCCAATCATATCATTGAACATGATGTGCACCGCTTCCCCGAACCCCTTGCACCCTGGCGGGAAGAACTGGAAGGACGTTCCATGCTCGTCCATAAAACAACCCCCCTGCCCATTGAGTGCATTGTGCGCGGGTATCTTTCTGGTTCTGGCTGGAAAGACTATCAGGAAACCAGTACTATCTGCGGTCACCCTCTGCCTGGCGATCTTCAGGAGTCTTCCAAACTGGAACAGGCTATCTTCACGCCATCCACTAAAGCTGAGCTTGGCGAACACGATATGAATATTTCCCGTGAACGCACAGCGGAAATACTCGGCTCCAACATTGCGATGGAAGCAGAAAAAGCTTCGCTGGCAATATATGAAGCCGGACGCACCTATGCTGCTGCTCGCGGTATTATTGTTGCGGATACCAAGTTTGAATTTGGTTTCGTCAATAATAAGCTTACCCTGATTGATGAAGTGCTTACCCCTGATTCATCGCGCTTCTGGCCTGCCGACCTCTATGCTCCTGGTCGTGCCCAACCCAGTTTTGACAAACAATACCTTCGGGACTGGCTTAAAAAGCAGGATTGGAACATGCAACCCCCTGCTCCCAAACTCCCACAGGATGTGATTGATGCCACGGCAAAACGCTATAGAGATGCCTACACTATCCTGACAGGAAAAACGCTCCCCATATAGTCAGGAACCGACACCAACCTTTATCGGAGAAAACTATGCTGTTACAAGGCAAAAAAGCCCTTATTCTTGGACTGGCCAACAATAAAAGTATCGCATATGGAATCGCCTCCCTTTTCAAGGAACAAGGCGCACGTCTGGCATTTAACTATGTCGGTGATGCTATTAAAAAACGGGTGGAACCTCTCAATGAAGAATTGGGAGGAGAATTCATTTTTCCCTGTGACGTATGCGATGACACCCAGATCAGCGAAGCCGCCAATATCGTTGCGAAAGAATGGGGCAGCGTGGATATATTGGTACATTCCATCGCTTTTGCCAATCGTGAAGATCTGACAGGACGCTTTATTGATACTTCCCGTGACGGATTTCAGCTCGCACTTGGGGTATCTGCATATTCCCTTGCAGCACTCTGCCGCTCTTTTGAACCTCTGCTTGCGCCAGGAGCATCCGTCATGTGCATGACCTATCATGGCTCCACAAAGATTGTTCCTGGCTACAATGTCATGGGCGTGGCAAAAGCCGCTTTGGAATGCTCCACACGCTACCTTGCCTATGAGCTTGGCGAAAAAGGTATTCGCGTCAATGCCATTAGCGCTGGCCCAATCAAGACTCTGGCTGCTTCTGCTGTGTCTGGTCTTAAAAATATCTTTACCCGCATAGAAGAAGCTGCACCTTTGCGCCGCAATGTCACAACGCAAGATGTGGGCGGAACGGCTGTTTTTCTGGCGTCTGATCTCTCTCGTGCAGTAACGGGTGAAGTGATCTATGTTGACAGTGGCTATAGCCATATGGGTATCTGAACACATACACAACAATATCTGGAAAGGACGTTCTGCTAGAAGCCGAACGTCCTTTTTTTATATAATATGCGGGACATTTTCGTGACTATTGTCCAGGAATTATTGCTCAAGAAAAAGAAAAATGCCATGGGCAACGCAATAACATGCACGCGCCATGACATTTCTCTTTTTGATTCAGATGGCTATTATCCGAGTCCTCGCAAAACAAAATTGATTATAAAGACCAGTGAGATAATCCACATAAAAGGATTGACCTCACGCCATCTGCCACTACAAGACTTCATCACAACATACGTGACAAAACCAAAAGCAAAACCATTGGCAATGCTATAGGTAAGCGGCATCATAATAATGGTTAAAAATGCCGGCAGACATTCTGTCATGTCATCAAAATTGATATGACGCACATCCGCCATCATAAGCCCCCCCACCAAAATCAAGGCTGGAGCCGTGGCAAAAGAAGGTACCACTTCAATAAGCGGCACAAGCAAGAGCGAAAGAGCAAAGAGTGCCGCCACCGTCAATGCGGTAAGTCCGGTGCGCCCCCCCTGTGACACTCCCGCCGCGCTCTCAATATAGCTTGTGACCGTTGGTGTCCCCATAAAGCTGCTAACTATGGTTCCTGTAGCATCTGTCATCAAGGCTTTATCAAGATTTTTGATGTGCCCGTCGCTTTCTATAAAACCGGCTTTACGGGACAAACCGATAAGCGTTCCCATAGTATCAAACCGCTCAAAAATAGTGAATGAAAAAATAATGGAAATGAGCCCGTACTGCAACGCTCCTAAAATATCGACCTTAAAAAAGACTGTTCCCCATTCTTTAAAAAAGGAAAAATCCGCAAAACGACTCGCATCAGGCGTAGCAGAAAAACCAAGTAGCATGGATATGAGTGTTGTACATAAAATACCAATCAACAGACTTCCCTGTATATTGCGTGCCATAAGTACGCCACTGAGTAGCAGACCAAAACAGGCAAACAATGGCTCAGGGCGAACCATTGACCCTAGCGTCACCAGCGTTGCGTTGTCTGCGACAACAATTCCCGCACTCCGCAGACCAATGAAGGCAATAAACATCCCACTCCCGACAACAATGGCATATTTCAGGCTCATGGGCACAGAATCAATAATAATCTGCCGGATATGGGTTACCGTCAGTATGAGGAAAAACACACCGGAAATAAAAACGGCTCCCAGCGCAACTGTCCAGGGCAAGCCCATGGTTCCGCAGACATAATAGGAGAAAAAAGCCGTTAGCCCCATCCCAGGCGCAACACCTACAGGGAAGTTGGCATAAAGCCCCATTATGGCGGTCACAATTACTGTAGAAAAAATGGTTGCGACCATCGCCGCCCCACGTGGCATGCCTGTATCCGCCAGCATACCAGGCACAACAAAAATAATGTAGGCCATCGCCACAAAGGTTGTCAGCCCAGCGAGCACTTCCCGCCGTACTGTCGTTTTTCGTTCTGTCAGAGAAAAAAGACGCTCCAGTAATGCATTTGCCATAATTCTGCCTCACTCCGCCTAAAAAACTTCTCTTATTATCCCAGGTGCTTCAAAAAGCATAAACATCCCCATTGACACCAAAGTACACACGTTACGACCTAGCGCTTCCTTTGTCCAGTTAAGGCAAAGTATAGATATAACAAGCAAATAAGAAAAACCGCCCCATTGGGGCGGTTTTGGAAAAGAGTAGCGAGAAATACTAGTTATGTTGTTAATATATAAGCATCAAGGTTCACACCAGCCATCCCCTCTACCAAGATATCTTTATAGCCGAGTCCATTATCTACTTGAACAAGTCGGTCAGCACCACTATCCAGATAGTTTACATCCGCAAGAGTAACACCTAAGCCACGTAAATCAATCCTGTCACCTTCAGTTATACTAAAATCCGTGATACGAATTCTATTAGTAGTATTCGCAAGTGCAGCTGGGGTTATAGAGAAAAAGTCCGCTCCGCTTCCCCCAGTAAGCGTATCTGCACCAATACCAGCCACAAGGGTATCATTGCCCGCGTCACCATTAAGCATATTGGAGCCAGAAGCTGCCTGTATGTAGTCATTACCCGCGCCACCGAAAATCCTCATTCCGTTAAACCCAGTAATAATGTCATCACCAGAAGAGCCTATAATGTTTTCAATACTTGAAAGTGAAATAACGCTGGAACCGTTCAGATCCCCAGTTGAAATGTTATATGTAACTGGGTTTCCAATAAACTGAAGAGTATCACTACCAGCACCACCTTCAAATGTGATACTCGGTACGTTTATCATATCACCAATACCAATGATGTCATTACCATCGCCTACATCAATATTGACAATACTATCTGAAATAGAATCTATATGAACTGTATCGTCACCAACACCAGCATCAATAGTAACGGTGCTATTTCCAATAGAATCTATATAAACTCCATCATCACCGTATCCAGTAACGATTCTAACATTTGGAGCCTGATCTATGCTATTCACTATAACAGTATCGTCACCACCAGATGTATTTGTTCCAGCAACATCATCTGAATAGATATTCCCACCACGCATTACACCTACGGTAATGCTATCATTACCACCAATAGCACCCAAATCAAAGGTTTCAGCATCGGCATAAATATTCCCATTTATCATTGTTCCTATGGAAATACTGTCATTGCCGCCCTTTCCACCACTTTCAATAACAGCAGCATCACCAAAAATACCACCAGCGGCGAAGGTATCAATTGAAATGGTATCATCACCACCAATACCGCCACTTTCAATGGTATCTACATCACCATAAACCATACCCGCATTCATACCACCACTAACAGCAATGATATCTGCCCCCAAACGCCCCGAACCAAAACCGCCTGTGATATCTCCATAAATACTGCCACCCGTCATCCCCCCACCTGCAATAGTAATCGTATCGTGGGCTTCTCCTCCCATAACTCGTCCGCCAGTCATACTGCCTAACGAAGCGCTGTCGTTGTCAGCACCAAGATCAATGATACCGCCCCCCATATTGCCACTTACAGTCACAGTATCACTACCAGAGCCACCTAAAACCTCACCAGCAGTCATGCTTCCCAAAACAGCAGTGTCGTTGTCGTTACCAAGGTCAATAACACCATTACTCATATGATCCACTCTCACAGTATCACTCCCCTCTTTGGTGGTAATAAGTCCGCCACTCATACTTCCAAGAGAAACACTATCATTGTCAAAACCTGTATCAATGGTACCGTCCCCCATGTTACCCGTCACTATAACAGTATCACTGCCATTTTCTGTGGTCACAAAGCCATTAGTCATATTAGTGATGGTAACACTATCATTATCAAAGCCTGTATTGACAGTACCGCCCCCCATGTTACCCGTCACTATAACAGTATCACTGCCATTTTCTGTGGTCACAAA
>CAMTOM010000069.1 GCA_947074125.1 uncultured Desulfovibrionaceae bacterium | reverse complement strand
ACTACCGACCACTCGTATACAGCAATCCCTAATGGAATAACAAGTACCCACTCCTCGCTGTACCTTTTTCCCTGCCCTGCTCTGAACAGCATGTCTCTTTTTTCCCTCTGCCCCTTACCGTACACAAACCCGACTGGCCAAAATCCCCTTACAAACATAGTAATAGTATTTATTATTAACTATAAATGTTTTTGCCTTTTTACATGGCTTTCTTATAAATTTCATTATATTACGTGCAAATCTTTTTCTTAGTCCTGCCTTTCTGGAAAGCGCTTTTCTGAAGATTTGCTCTTTTTTTCTCTTGCAAGGTGCGATAAAATTGCGCACACTTTCTTTGTCTTTTGCAAAGACCTTACACAGAACACTTAAAGAAAGGATGACGATACGGGATCGTCTCCCACAACAGGAATCGTAACATGTCACCACAACCAAGCTGCCATCAACTGTCTGTACTTGACCTTGTTCCTTTTGGACAGACAGGGCAGGAACAACATTTTTTTGCGCTGCGTCTGGAGCGCCCCGCATGGGACTTATGGAAACCTGGTCAGTTTTTGATGATACGCCCACACTCCTTTGGACAGGAATTGCCATGGGGACGTCCGCTTGGCATCTGCCATATGACGACAAAGCATCTCATCTGCTTTTTTCAGTCTGTTGGACGTGGCACGGAACGTATTGCCCAACTTCGTGCTGGTGATCAGGTTCAGGTATGGGGCCCGCTTGGCAATGGCTTTGCCATGGAACCCGATGTTCCTACCCTTCTCTTGGCTGGCGGGATAGGCATTGTACCTTTTGTAGGCTATGTCCATTTTCATCCCAAGCCGTGGAATGTGACCATGTTGTTCGGGCACAGAGCGCCTGTGGACTGCTATCCTATGGATAGTATTAACGAGCGTGTTCCTGTAGATCGCTTGCATGAAAGCGTGCCTGGGGATCTGGAAAATCTTATTTACACCATGCGCGAACGCATCAGTGAGTATGCAGAGCAGCAAGGCCTGGTGCTGGCGTGTGGCCCCATGCCATTTTTGCGTACTGTACACCGTTTCGCGCAGGAATTCGGCGCACGTGCCCAGCTTTCACTGGAAAATGTCATGGCATGTGGTGTTGGCGCCTGTCTTGGCTGTGTGAGTAAAACAACAGAAAAATGGCCAGTACACGAGAAGCGCAACTGGCCAGTACAGGTCTGTACGCATGGGCCTGTATTCTGGTCTGATCAGATTGACCTCAGCGAGGGAGATGCCTCATGAATCTTTCTGTCACCCTGCCTGGCGCACACCCGCTCACACTGAAAAATCCCATTCTTACGGCGTCCGGTACCTTTGGCTATGGCCTTGAGTTTATGCCATATGGTGATCTTTCCCATCTGGGGGGCATTGTTGTCAAAGGCCTTTCGCTTAAGCCACGCGCTGGCAATCCAACCCCTCGCATCACGGAAACAGCTTCGGGTATGCTCAATGCTGTGGGCTTGCAAAATGATGGCGTTGAAGCTTTCTTACAGCACAAGCTTCCTCTGCTACCCTGGCGCAATGTTCCTGTTATCGCGAATATTTACGCCTCGGATGTTGCGGATTTTGCGGCTTTGGCAGCCATGCTTGATGCAGAAGAAGGCATTGCGGCACTGGAAGTGAATATTTCCTGCCCCAATGTCAAAAAAGGCGGCATTCTCTTCGGGCAAGACCCCCTGCTTGCGGCGAGTGTTACTGAAGCGGTGCGCAAAGCCGCACCACACAAGCCACTGATTATCAAGCTCTCCCCCAATGTCACCGATATTTGCGTTATTGCACAAGCTGTGGCATCGGCTGGTGCAGACATTCTTTCCTGTATCAATACCCTTTCTGGCATGGCTGTAGATATTCGCAGTCGCCGCCCTCGTCTGGCCAATACTATTGGTGGTCTCTCAGGGCCAGCTATCAAGCCTGTTGCCTTGCGCTGCGTGTGGCAGGTGAGCCAGGCGGTGCAAATACCTGTTATTGGTATTGGCGGTGTTGCATCAGTGGAAGATGTGCTGGAATTTATCCTCGTGGGCGCGCATGCTGTGCAAATCGGTACTGCCAACTTTATGCGCCCTGATATGGCGTTCAAGCTGGCAGAGGCACTTCCTGCCGCCTGTGAACGCTTGAATATAGACGATCTCGAAAGCTTTCGGGCTTCTTTGATGAGAGACTAACTCTTAACACAAGGACTCCTTAGGGGCGTCCTGTGAGGCTGATATATGAAACTGCTTTCAGCAGCGCATCTGGATAGGTGCATTGGCTGTCACTCTTGTTCTTTGGCCTGTGCCCGACTGGTACACAAGCAATTCTCCTGGAATACCGCTGGCATACGTATAAAATCCGCTGGAGGCCTTTCGCGCGGTTTTGAAGCCAGCATCTGCCTTGGTTGCGATCCTGCGGCCTGCGCCTCTGCCTGCCCTACTGATGCCCTTTCCCAGCGCTCTGGTGGAGGTATCAAGTTCAAAAGAGACCTTTGCCTCCAGTGTGGCAAATGCGCAAAAGCCTGTCCTGTTGAAGCGATTTATCTGGACAGTGAGCATAATCCTTATGTGTGTGTTCACTGTGGTCGCTGTATTTCTTTTTGCCCTCACAACTGTCTGGAATTGCGCGAAGTGCCCGACAGGGAACCAGATCGTGCAGACGATACCTCTGCGCACAGCACAGATTCACTTTCTCTGCCCACCTCGTCCGCTGATACGGAGCCTCCCCATGCGCATTAATCCCGATGTTTCCCGTGTACTGCACGTTGACATGACCACTGGCAAAGCCCAAATACTGGATTTTGACAGCCGTGCCCGCCATATGGGCGGGAGCGGACTTGCTGCCGCACTCTACGAAGCTTATGGTACTCCTTCTGCCCCCTGGGATGATCCCACAGAGCCAATCATTTTTGCCATAGGCCCTCTCACGGGTCTTTTTCCGGTTATGACAAAGGTCGTCTGCGGTTTTCGCTCGCCCCATACAGGCCAGTGGACAGAAAGCCATGCTGGTGGACGTTTGGGCTTGAGTTTGCGCTTTGCGGGATATGATGCCCTTATGATTACGGGGCGGGCTTCGGCTCTTTCGGCTCTGGAAGTTGGCTCGCGCAGCATGCAGGTTCACAATGTACATTACCTTCGCGGACGTGGGGTTTTTGGAACAGGACGTGAACTGCGCCGCATTGGGCGCCATATGTCCGGTCATCGCTCAACCATGCGTATTGGCCCTGCCGGAGAAAATGGGCTAAGTTTTGCCTGTATCAATGTCGATTCCTTCCGACATTTCGGGCGCCTCGGCAGTGGTGCTGTTATGGGCAGTAAAAATCTGAAAGGTGTTGTTGTCACTGGTGATGGGGCTTTTGAGCTTCCAGGTGGTGACAGCAAGGCTTTGAACAAGCTCTATAAAGATAGTTTTATGGAGGTCACTTCCACCTCGAAAATGAAAAAATATCATGACCTTGGCACACCGGAAAATCTTGAGCCTCTCAATGAGCTGCGTGCACTTCCCTGGCGCAACCTTCAGGCGACGTCTGATCCGGCTATCAGTACTGTCACCGGAAAATATCTGGCAGAAGAATACCTCCTGCGCAAAGCGGCCTGTGCGGGCTGCCCTGTGGGATGTATTCATATTGCCAACCTGCGCCAGCAGTTTGGTGAGGATCATGAATATCTGTACAAGCAAGTTTCCTATGACTATGAATTGATTTTTGCGCAGGGAACCATGCTTGGCCTTTCCGACCCTCAAGACATTCTGCCTGTTCTTGACGAAACAGAATCGTGCGGTCTTGATTCCATGACAACAGGGGTTGCGCTCGCATGGGCCACAGAAGCGCTGGCTAAAGGTATTATTTCAGAAGAGGAAACACTGGTACCGCTCCAATTTGGCGAGGTAGACGGCTATCTCAAGGCTCTCCGCCTGCTGACCAATGCCCCCAATGAATTCTGGCACACTCTGGGACGGGGCGGCGCCAATGCCGCCGCAAAGAAATATGGCGGTGAGGACTTTGCCTGTGTGCTGGGAGGACAGGAAATGGCAGGATACGCCACAGGTGAAGCCTATTACGTGAGTCATGCGCTTGGTTTTCGCCATAGCCATCTGGATAGTGGCGGTTATTCCTATGACCAGTCAGACAAGCCCAAGGATGCACAAAAAGCTTCTGATTTTCTTGTTTCCGATGAACGCGATCGCGTCATTATCAATAGTATGGTAGGTTGCATGTTTGCCCGCAAGGAATACAGCCTTGAGCGTATGCAGGAGTGCCTGCATGTTGCGGGCTTTACCGCATTGAGTGATACGCTTGCACAAGCCGGAACAGATATGCAGCACTTGCGCTGGAAGCTTAAATTTGATACTGGTTTTGTTCCTGAAGAACAAACTATCCCTAAACGCTTTATGGAAGTCACAAACTGGAAAGGGCAAGCAGACCCTGTCTATCTTCAGGATTTGCGCAATACCTATACCAATGCCATACGCACTATGGCAGGTGCGCAAGGTGCTCTTGAATAAGAATGCGTCGGTAACAATACAGTTATCATGACTTTTCGAGAGTGGCTTACAAGATTTCTTCTTGACAGGAAGTACCTTTTACCCTAAACAAAACTCTCCTGCGGGCAGTTGGCTCAGCTGGTAGAGCATCGCCTTCACACGGCGGGGGTCACAGGTTCAAGTCCTGTACTGCCCACCACGGGAACTACGGAACGGTAGTTAAGACGGTTATAACGCCGGCCTGTCACGCCGGAGGCCGAGGGTTCAAGTCCCTTCCGTTCCGCCACGCAGACAAGAGAAGTCCATGTACTTCTCAGGGGAGAAATCCCAATATATATTCCGAGATTTGCCTTCATATAACCGAAGGCTCACGGAACGGTAGTTAAGACGGTTATAACGCCGGCCTGTCACGCCGGAGGCCGAGGGTTCAAGTCCCTTCCGTTCCGCCACAAAAATAAAAAGCGCAGTGTCACCACTGCGCTTTTTCATTTCTCTGTCACCACTACCGCTCAGACTCCTGCTGGCAGGCGGCAGCTTTCAACTGCCCACATGCGGCATTGATGTCCTGCCCTTTGCTCTTGCGCACAATCGCTGTAATATTACGATCCCAAAGGTATTTTTCAAAAGCCAGCACACGGCTGTTGTCTGGAGCTTTATAGGGCGCACCCTCAGCAGGATTGTACAAAATCAGATTCAGCTTGCCTTTCACCCGTGAGACAAGACGCGCCAGTTCTTTTGCCTCGGCAATGCTGTCATTCACGCCACCAAGCAGCAGGTATTCAAAGGTAATGCGTTCCCGTGTCTTGAGGGGATATTTTTCCAGTGCGCTGATCAGCTCTTCCAGTGACCAGCGTGCGGCTTTGGGCATGATACGTTCACGCAAAGCCTGATTGGGTGCGTGCAATGATACCGCAAGATACGCCAGACCAGAATCCCCCAGTTCGCGCAAGCCTTTTTCAATACCACAGGTTGATACCGTTATACGGCGGGGTGAAAAGGTCAGACCAAGATCACTGTTCAGCGTTTCCAGGCTACGCATAAGCTCACGCAGGTTGAGTAAGGGTTCCCCCATACCCATAAAGACAAGATTGCGTAATATGGGACGATCCAGACGCCTGTCATTCAAATAGTCACGCGCAACCAGTATCTGTCCCAAAATCTCAGCCATTGTCATATTCCGCTCAAAGCCAAGACTGCCTGTACTGCAAAAGGTACACCCCATGGCACAGCCCACCTGTGAGGAAAGACATTGTGTCGTGCGAATCACGCCATCTTTCGATTCAGAGGGAATGAGCACTGTTTCCACCAATGCCCCATCAGCGAGACGCAACAAGAGCTTCACGGTACCATCAGTACTTTTTTCTACCCGCTCCACTGTGGGCCAGACAATCATAGCTATTTCTACAAGACGTGCCCGCGTATTTTTGGAAACATTACTCATGCTCTCAAAATCGCGAGCCATTTTCTGCCAGAGCCACTGCCATACCTGCACTGCGCGAAAACGCGGCTCACCCAGATCTTCTACCATCCAGCGTGTCAGCTCTGGCAATGTCATATTCAAAATATCAATCATGAATACCGTATCCTCTCCCTAAAGAATAGACAAAAGAGGGAAAGAAAGCCTTACGGCAATTCCTTCCCCTCTCACGACACTCCATGAAGAAGTGCTATACATTTCTTTGCGCGTATGCGCGCACAAAAGCGCGTGCGCTTTCCACATCTGTCACATCACCCGCAATCTGTGCCTGTAACAGCGCATCGCGAATAATGCCCACCAGGGGGCCTGGGGCGAGGTGGATTTCTCCCATAATCTGATTGCCATTCAACAATGGCTCCAACATCTGTTCCGGAGTATCCGCACGATCCAGATATTTCCGATTGTGATTAAAATATGTCCAGCTACCATTGTGTGCGGTAATATTGGCCCGTGCCATTTCAATCAGGCGCGGATATTCATCCAGTGCGGTAAAGCGACGTATACCGCGATCTGTCAGCATAAACTGAAAACGCATATGATAGCGCACCAAATGGCACAGCAAATCCACATCTTCCGGCAAAAAATGCAGACGTCGCAAAATCTTGCGCGTTACCTTGGCACCCGCACTGTGGTGCTGATAGAAGAGCCAGCGATCTTCAAAGTATTCACCAGTATAGAGTTTGCCCACATCATGAAAGAGCATGGCCATTGTTCCCAGCCAGTCATGATGAAAACCACCTTCAGGATAATGCTCCATACTGGCGAGCGTATGCTCAAAAACGGTTTCTTCATCACCATCGTCATTCCGGCGCTGCTTTACACAGGAAAGCGCGGCGACTTCCGGTATCAGACCCTGTAGAATATGTGCCTCGTGCAACAGACGCACAAAGCGATGCAGGGATTCTGCCGCTACCTTGCGCCATTCATTCATAATATCTGTCACGGGCACATAGTCCAGCACTCTTGAGGAGGCGCGGATAATTGCCAGCCAGGTATTGGGTTCAATGGGAAGATCAAAATTGGCCGCAAAGCGCAACGCCCGCACCGCCAGCAAATAGTTACGGCGCAACGTTTCATCAGGCAGCCCGACAAGACGAATGGCCCCGCTCTGCACACTCTCAAAACCTTCATAGGTATCAGAATCCAACGATGGTGCACCCGTCAGCGCCATGCAGGAATATTTTTCCCTGGGGAGCTGCTCAAGCATATGTGCGGTGATCTTGACCTGTGAAAGCTCAGGATGTGTCGAAAGATCTGTTTCCAGAGGATAGAAGCGGAAGGTAATATTATTTTCCACAAAAGAGGCAACACCATCATCACCACGACTCAGATCTGCTTTTGGAAAGAGTTTTAC
>CAMTOM010000068.1 GCA_947074125.1 uncultured Desulfovibrionaceae bacterium | reverse complement strand
TGGCCAAAAGCAGTTCAGCAACGGTAAGAACGGGCCCCCCGAATGGAAGGGGGGTCAGAAAGGGATGGCGGAAAGTATGGGGTGAAATATTACGGGCAAGTCCTGGCTCCAAAGCATATTTTTTAACCAGTTTCCATGTGTACTGGCGTGTGAGCTGGTTGACAGAACGGTTGATAAATAACGCATCTGTCTGGGGAGAAAAAAGATTGCGCCAGTTACGAAGGTACTCTTCAAGAATACGAAGAGCCAGTGGATGGAGAGGAACAAGGCGGTCTTTTGAACCTTTACCAAAGATACGTACCAGCCCGCGCTGCATATCCACATCCAGCGCTTTCATGGCACATAATTCAGAGACTCGAAGACCAGCCGCGTACAAAAGCTCCAGCATACAGCGATCACGAAAACCCGATTTTTCTTGACAATCTGGCAAAGAAAGAATTTTCGCCATTTCCTCACGAGAAAGGACAGAGGGCAGGGTTTGCGGCAGTTTGGGATTTTCAAGAAAAAAGCAGGGATTTTCCGCCAGTATTCCCTCATCAACAGCAAAGGCAAAAAAACCACGTAAAGAAGAAATGTGGCGGGAAAGCGTACGTCCGGCATTTTTACGTCCGCGTAGCCATGCTAAATAAAGAAAAAGATTCTGTTCATCCAGTTCGGCGAGCGAAGATAAGCCAAGTTCTTCCAGGAAAAGAAAAAAATTTTCAAGATCAAAAGTATATGCCTGCACAGTATGCAATGAAAGACGACGCTCAGCGATCAAATGATCAAGCCATGCCCGAAGGGTATTTTTCAGGGGTGTGACGGTATCTGGCTCCATATTCATACAAACATGGTAGCCTGTAGTTTGACGTTGGGCAAGAAAAACAGACAATGTGCCTTTTCCTGCGAATACCTCTTATTGGGTGAGAGATACAAAAATGAGCGCGCCTTGCCAACATGTATCAAAGAAGATATATGAGGCGCATTGGTTCCACAAAGGGACGTTATTTCAGGTGCTGGCATTATGCTGGATAATTGGGAAGTTCGTAAAAACGACGCTGGCCCGCAACCGTGAAAGGGGATGACCCCACAATGCCACTGTGTGCTCGCACATGGGAAGGCGTGGGGAAAGATGATCCTTGAGCCGGGAAACCAGCCTGAAAAAGGAAAAACATCCGCATGTCTGTTCATGCGAGATGTGTGGATCTTTTGTTCACGAGGTACTGAACAAGGAGTGTTCTATGAAACGCTTTTCTGTGCGTGTTTTTTGTATTTTTCTGTTTTGTGCTCTTTTAAGCATCGCCTGTAGCAATCTTCTCTCTTCCGCCCCAGCGCGTACACTGACTGTTCTTGCTGCCTTTGGCAGTACGGAACCCTCTGCACAAGCGGCATTTGATGCCATAGCCTCAGCATATACCACGAGCAAACACGATATTCTCTGGGCATATACCTCTGATAAGGTTCGTAAAAAACTTGCTTCTCAGGGGACGACTGTTCTTTCTACATATCAAGCTCTTGATAAAGCAGCAAAAATGGGCGTTCGTGACATATGTGTTCAGTCGCTCCATATTGCCCCTGCTGAAGAATTTCATCATTTGGAACGCGCCGTTCTTAAATACACTCTGCAAAACCCCGACCACTTTTCCTCTGTCAGACTGGGGGCACCACTTCTGGATTCTTTTCAAGACCTGCAAGAGGTTGTTGCTGCTGTCATTGGGGCATTGCCAGCGCAGCGCCAGCCCAATGATGCGGTATTGCTCATGGCTCACGGTAATGACAGTGGTGCTGGGGATTTGGTTTTACTGGCAGCACAGCGAGCATTTCAGGAAAAAGATTCACGCATATGGCTTGCTGCTGTAGAAGGCGCACTTTCTTTTGACGCGATCTTGCCACGTTTGAAAGAAATGGGGATTAGACGTGTATGGTTACAACCTTTTATGATGGTCGCAGGAGATCATGCGCGTAATGATCTCGTTGGCGCTGATGAAGATTCCTGGGCTTCACGTCTTCGCGCTGAAGGGATGGAAGTCTTGCCTCATTTGAAAGGGCTTGGGGAACTGCCTGCTGTGCAAGCAGTATTGTTGCGTCACACAAAAAACTCTGT
This sequence comes from uncultured Desulfovibrionaceae bacterium, assembly GCA_947074125.1. Classification (GTDB taxonomy): domain Bacteria; phylum Desulfobacterota; class Desulfovibrionia; order Desulfovibrionales; family Desulfovibrionaceae; genus JAQVCS01. The sequence continues at coordinate 5,218 of CAMTOM010000068.1, read as the reverse complement.
TGATGACCTGCGCAAGTCTAAAAAAATGGATTTGCGCTAATCGTAGTGACTATAGATAAAGAGAAAACTCAGTGAAACTTGGTACCCTTTACGGTGTTGGTATCGGACCTGGAGACCCACGCTATCTTACCTTGCGGGCTGTAGAAGTTTTGCAACAGGTAGATGTGATTTTTGCCGTTGTTTCCAGAAACGCTGAAACCAGTGTTTCTGGGACAGTGGCTTCTTTCCTCAAACCCCGTGCGGCAATTCGTGTACTGGAATTTACAATGTCACGTGACAGTGCCGAACGCCACAAGCGAGTTATCGATAATGCCAATGCCATTATTGCTGCACTTCAGGCAGGGCGTGACTGTGCTTTTGCTACCCTGGGGGATGCAACAACCTACAGCACTTTTGGCTATGTGTTACGTCATATCCAGGCACAACTCCCTCAGCTTGAAGTAGAAATAGTTCCCGGTATTACCTCTTTTGCCACATTGGCGGCAAAATCCAAACAAGTCTTGGTAGAAAACGGGGAGCAATTACGTATCATTCCCTCATTTCGCGCGGAAATGGCAGATTCTCTTGAGTTTCCAGAAGGAAGCACGACTGTCCTGCTCAAAACCTATAGAAGTCGGGAAGCGCTGTTACAGCGTTTGGAGAGAGAAGAGGGTATGAGACTTGTGTATGGTGAACATCTCGCTATGGAAGGAGAGGTCATTCTGGATTCTATAGAGAGTATCCGCCAGCGTCCGGAAGAATATCTTTCTCTCATTATGGTAAAAAAGTGAAAAGCCACAGAAAAGACATCCCTTTTTTTACCTTGTTTCATACGGGAGAAAAAAAGACTTCTCATGAGCGCCAATATAAGTCAGACAGGCTTCCTCCCTGGAAATCATCATTCTGGCTTTTTTTGCTGTGTGTCTCGTTACTCCTTTCTTCCTGGCTGACTTTACATATGCCGGCTGGACGTATGCCAGGTCGTGAGGGCAGGACATCTCTATCCACTGTAAAAGAACAAAAAGAAGTCCATCCTCAGGTATGGCAGGAGCAGCAGAGTCGTATTACCAATATAAAGGAAAAAGAAGAAGACGGTACCATTGTAAAGAAACAAAATGATCGTGATCCTTCCCCTGTGAATGCACTTTTCACGCGCATACAAACCTTTCTCCGCCTTTTTTTGCTGGTGGGCATTGCTTCTTTTTTGGGAGGAGTGATGGAAACGCGCCGCTGGTACCTAATGCTGCGACCAGTAACAGGATGGCTGGCACGTCGGGCACGACTTCCTGAAGCTGTGGGCATTGCCATGCCGATAGCTCTTTATTCCAATCCAACGGCAAATGCGCTTCTGGTCAGCAGCCACAGTGAAGGAAAAATTACCGCTTCCAGTCTCGTTGCCGGAGGTATGGTTAATAGCTATCTGGCGTATCTGTCCCATTCGATGCGTGTTATGTATCCTGTTGTTGCATTGGTCGGTTTTCCAGCTCTTGTGTATTTTGCCATTCAATTTTCAGGAGGAGCGCTTCTCATCGTGGGTGTTCTTTTGTGGAACTGCCATCGCAATCCTTCTGCAACAATGAGCCTCCCTGCTGGGCAAAGTAAATCCCCTCAGGAAGAAAGGACAGCGCTTCCATGGTCTGTTGCAATACGTGTCGGCTGCATTCGTGCGGCATCGCTTTTATTTCGTCTGCTCTGTATTGCCGTGCCTTTGATGCTGAGTATTGAGTGGCTTCTCAAAACAGATACGTTTTCCTTTTGGGAGCAGAGCGTTCCTGCCTGGGTACACCGCCTCTTTCCTGTGGAACTGATCTCTGTTGTTGTGGCGCAGTTAGGTGGACTTGTGCAGTCTGCCACTGTAGCCGCAGGCTTACGCGCTGAGGGTCTTATCAATAATACCCAGATATTGCTGGCAATGCTGGTAGGGAGTGCGGTGAGTAATCCTGTGCGGACATTACGACGCAACCTGCCCACCGCACTGGCGATTTTTCCTCCGCGTCTGGGGCTTATTATTGTACTGAGTATGCAGTGTGCCCGCTTTCTCATGACACTGCTTGCCGCCGCAAGCGTGGTCTGGTGGACGCATGTGAGCGCATAGTACATGTTCGTCTTTGACAGGAAAAACTGAAATCTTTCAAGTATAGCTTTATATGTCTATTATGTGAGGATGTTATGAATACTATTCGCTGGGAAATGAGTGCTGAAGCCATTGAACAGGAAAGCTTCCGCCTTATTGAGCAGGAATATGGCTCACATGAACATTTGCCGCCTGAAGAATGGCGTGTGATACGTCGTCTGATTCATACAACCGCCGATATCAGCATCGCCGATTCTTTATATTTGCATGACTCTCCTGTTACAGCCGGACTTGCCGCATTACGAAGTGGATGCAACATTATCTGTGATTCCAGCATGATACGCTCAGGGCTTTCACTGCCCCGTTTGCAAAAAGTCTTTCCGCAGTATACGAATGAAAACATTGTGTGTTGTATACATGATGCTGATGTGATTGCCCGTGCCAGACATGAAGGGCGTACTCGCGCTTTGTGTGCTGCCGAAAAGGTACGCCCCTTGCTGGAAGGTAGCATTGTGCTTGTGGGTAACGCACCATTGGCACTGGCACGAATTGCTCGTTATATTCTTGAAGAAAATGTCCGTCCGGCATTGGTAATTGCCATGCCTGTTGGTTTTGTGAATGTGATTGAATCCAAGGCACTCATAATGCGCTGTTCTGTGCCACAGATTGTGCTTAACGGCAGACGTGGGGGAAGTGCGCTGGCAGTGGCTACACTACACGCCATAACGGAGAATGCCTGAAAATGCCGCATGAATTGCGTTGGGGATATTCTACAGGAGCTTGTGCCGCTGCGGTTGCCGTTGGCGCGTGGCGGTATGTTGTTGATGGGACGACTCCAACAAGTGTCGAACTTCTTTTTCCTGATAAAGAATACCGTACACTTCCCCTGATTGCTGAAGGGGCAGGGATGGCGAATATTCGTAAAGATGGCGGGGATGATCCAGACTGCACACATAATGCCCTTATTTGGGGACGTCTTGTACCAGCGACTCAGGCAAGTGCTTTGCCTCAAGATTACTGTCTTCCTGTCTGTGACGGGACAGTCATTTTGCGCGCGGGAGAAGGGATCGGGCTGTGTACACGCATTGGGCTTGATTGTGAATGCGGAAAATGGGCAATCAATGTAGTGCCTCGGCATATGATTGCGGAAAATCTTTCACGTGCGGGTCTGCAACAAGGATGCTGGCTTTTGACCATAGGCATTGAAAATGGCCTCGCGCTTGCAGCAAAAACACTGAACGCCCAGCTAGGAATTACCGGAGGTCTGTCGCTTTTGGGAACATCAGGCATGGTGCGTCCCTACAGTCATGAAGCGTATGTGGCAACCATACGTTTGTGTGTGCGCTCCCACGCGCTTTCCAAAGGGCAGCATATGGTTTTTTGCACGGGAGGACGAACACGCCGTGGTGCAGAAGGGTATTTGTCGCATCTGCCAGAAACGGCCTTTGTCTGTATTGGCGATTATATTTCTGAAAGTCTAACCACGGCGGGCAAGCATCAGATGAAAGAGGTGACGCTTGCCTGCATGCCTGGCAAACTCTGTAAATACGCGGCCGGATTTACCAATACGCACGCTCATACTGTCGCACAGGACATGTCACTCATGGTGACCGTTGTGAAGAGTGTACTTTCGGACAAGGATATTCCAGATCATATCCATACCGCAGTATCTGTACGTGAGGCACTGGAAATGCTACCCGATACCAAACGCCTTCCGGTACTTCAGGCTCTTGCCCGTCGTGCCCATGAAGCCCTTCTCACAATATATCCGCAAGGCAGACTACAGCTTCTTGTGTGTGATTTTACGGGTACGCCTCTTTTTTGTTTTGAATGATATGCTTGGGCGGTCAGTGCTCAAAGAAGCATCTCATGTATTATAGCGCTGTTATGTGGAGCAAGAGATGAAAAGTGTTGTGACTTTTGTCGGAGCAGGTCCAGGAGCATCTGACCTGATTACTGTACGGGGATTGAAGGCTCTGGAAGGAGCTGATGCCGTTTTATATGCGGGATCATTGGTAGATCCGGCATTGCTGCAATACTGCTCTTCAGAATGCATCTGTCTTGATAGCGCGGGAATGTCATTGGAAGAGCAGATTGCCTTTATGTGTTCGCATACAAAAAATGGCAGGCGCGTTGTTCGCCTGCATACCGGAGATCCATCTTTATACGGCGCGACAAACGAACAGATACGCCTCTTAAAAGAGCAGGGGATTGCCTCCTGTATCGTGCCTGGGGTCAGCAGTGTTTTTGGTGCTGCCGCAGCCCTGGGATGTGAACTGACAAATCCTGGAATATGCCAGAGTGTCGTTCTGACACGTATGCCAGGGCGCACCCCCATGCCAGAACAGGAAGACAGTGCGGCTTTTGCACGAACGGGGGCAACCCTTGTTTTTTTTCTGAGTGCCTCACGTATGGAAGAGCTAGCGCAGGACTTGATGGCGCGTGGTGGTCTTGCTCCTGATACTCCTGCGGCTGTTGTGTATCGTGCGACATGGCCGGATGAACGTGTTGTACGTGGCTCTTTGGCAACAATCAGCAATATGGCAAAAGAGGCGGGTATCACAAGACAGGCTCTTGTCTTGGTAGGACGCGCTCTTGAAGAGGGAGACAGTGTTTCTCACTTGTATGCTTCTGAATTTTCTCACGGCTACCGAAACCATCTTGCCTCAGAAGACTTTGAAGGGAGATGTGCGCTCTATGCCTTTGGCAGCAAGGGCTGTGAGCGGGCAATGGATATTGCCTCTGCCCTTGCACTCCCTGTAACGGTATATATGCCATCTCGCCATTACGATGCAGTACGCCATGAGCATAAAGGGAAATGCTTTTATGAGGTTATTCCTGTGGAAGGTGTCAGCAGGTCGCTACAGGAAAACTGGAACAATGTTGATGCCCATATTGTTATTGGTGCGGCGGGCATAGCGGTACGCTCCATCGCGCCTTTGATACAAAATAAAACTTGTGATCCTGCGGTGATTGTCTGTCCGGAAAGAGAATCTGTCGTGATACCTCTTCTTGCCGGACCCTTGGGTGGTGCCAATCGTTTGGCGCGCCGCATTGCTCGCATTCTGGGCGGCATTGCCCTTACACCCACAGCTACAGATTCTGCCCCCATTCCTGCTTTTTATTAGGTTGCGTCCAGATGACAAGCCCGTGGGTGCAATCCTT
>CAMTOM010000067.1 GCA_947074125.1 uncultured Desulfovibrionaceae bacterium | reverse complement strand
GGGGCTGTTAGTGGGCGTAGGGAATGGCGAGCCATGGGGGGGGGGCAGGGGATTCAGTCCCGTGACGGGGGGTAGGGGGGACAGCGTCCCCCACATTCTTTTCTTCCCAATCTAAATTATATACGGGCTTGGGCGAGTTGTGCTTTTTCGCGGCGGGCGACGAGGTAGGCGACGATACAGGCACCGCATAGCTTGCCGAGGCTCATTGTCAGAACACTGACAGGGGAGGCTTGTCCAATGAGGTACAGGAAGGTAAAGCTGTCTATTGGTGCGGCGACCAGGCTTGAGAGGAGGATGCGTTGGGAGAAGGGTTTTTGGGTAAAGGTGTAGAGAGCCCAGTCAGTCAGTTCTCCGATAGCAAAGGCTGCTGCGGAGGCGAGGGCTAAGGTGGGCGTTGCCATGTAGGCGCTCAGGATACACCCAACGAGCATTCCCCAGAGTACGTGGTGTCCAACACGTCGTTGTGCAAAGTCTCGTACCACGAAAACGAAGCCGACAACGAGAGAGAGGGGAGGCCACATATCTCCATTTGGGAGGGGAATGAGGGGTGTTATGGAGAAGGCGTAGTTTACGCCAACGATAAGAGCTATATAAGTAATAAGCGAGTACATGCGCCGTGAGGTAGCGTGCCTTGCCTTATTTGTCAAGGTTCGTGCTTGACGCTGGGGCGTGGGTATGGGACACAGAAAGCGTTTTCACGATGGTATATTTTTTATATAATAACATTGCGAGTCGGATTTTTGACCCCGACATTTTTTACTGAGGAGATAGAATGACAGAAGATAAGTACAGGTGTGGTTGGATCGCGCTTATGGGGCCTCCCAATGCGGGAAAGTCTACCCTGCTGAATTCCTTGTTGGGGCAGAAGGTAGCGATTGTCACGCCGCGCCCGCAGACAACGCGTAATCAGATTGTGGGTATTCTCACGGAAAATGATGCGCAGACCATTTTCATGGATACGCCTGGGATTGCGCAGATACGTGGTCGCTTGAGCAAGGCAATGATTCAGGCTGTCTGGCAGAGTCTGGCTGCTGCGGATATGATTATGCTGATACTGGATGCTGATTTGTACATACGCAAACCTGAATTTTTGGAAAAAGACATTCAAAGTTTGCGCCAGGCTTTGGAGGCAGAGAAGCGCCCCATGGTAATTGTGGCGAACAAGGTTGATTTGTTTAGTGACAAAAGCAAGATGCTTCCTTTTTTGACGCGCTTGCATGAGATATGGCCTCAGGCAGAAATTTTCCCTGCTTCAGCTTTGCGTAGAGATGGTCTTGAACAGTTAAAGTCTCTTATTAAGGGATTTTTGCCGGAGCGGGAAGCGGAATTCCCCGAAGATCAGATATCGACGGCACCTGTCCGTTTTATGACGGCAGAGATTGTACGGGAAAAACTCTTTCTGCATATGAAGCAGGAAGTGCCGTATGCTGTTGCGGTTGATATTGAAAACTGGGAAGAAGACGCTGCGCGTGGGCAGACGGTTATTCATGCTGTCATTTATGTTGCGCGTCCTTCACACAAGGCCATTGTTATAGGGCGTGCGGGAGCCAGCATCAAGCAAATTGGTATAGAGGCTCGCAAGGATATTCAGGAATTGCTCGGTAGCAAAGTTCATTTGGAACTGTGGGTCAAGGTGCGTGAGGGTTGGACTGAAGATGCCGCTTTCTTGCGGGATTTGGGTATGCTTGTGGAGTAAGTGTGATCAGTGCAGAAGTGTTACGCGACAACCTTTCCTGTGTGCGTGAGCGCATGGGGAAGGCATTGGCAGAGAGTGGCAGAGGAGCGGAGAGCGTTCGCCTGATAGCGGTTTCCAAGTTTCATCCTGCGGAGGCGATTGCCGCTGCTGCTTTGTTGGGGCAAAAGGATTTTGGTGAAAACTATGCTCAGGAAGCCCTTGCCAAGCAGGATTTGCTGGCAGAACGTTCGGAGTGTCATGACATAACGTGGCATTTTATCGGGCATATACAGACGCGCAAAGCAGCTTTGCTGGGCGGGCGTTTTGCGTTGATACATACTGTAGACTCTTTGAAGCTGGGGGAAGCGCTGGAAAAGCGCGCCGTGGCTCTTGATGTCTGTCAGCCTGTACTTATCCAGGTCAATATTGGTGCGGAGCCACAAAAGAGCGGTGTGATGCCAGAAGAGCTTTTGCGCTTGGCAGAGCAGCTATGTGTATTGCCTCATTTGTCATTGCAGGGGCTGATGTGTTTGCCTCCTGTTTTTGACGCGGGTGAGGCGGCGCGTCCGTATTTTGCGCGTTTGCGGCGTTTGTGCGAAGATTTGCGTGTGGCTTTGGGATTGCCTTTGCCTGAGCTGTCTATGGGGATGTCTGGGGATTTTATGCAGGCGATTGCTGAGGGTGCGACTTTTGTGCGCATAGGTACAGATATTTTTGGTATGCGTCAGACATCTTAAAAGGTTTTTTATATAACATGAATGTTTTTTTACGATTGGTATAGATTTCGCAGGAGAACTCTGCACATTACTTGTTTTATCTTGGAAAACAGGATATCCATACGTTATTCATATTCTAGAGAATATACTGAAGAATGCTTGGCGCTGTATGTTTTTGCTATAAGAATGAAATAATCAAATAGTTTATACCTTGTGCTTCAGTATATATTTTGAGTGTTTTCCTGGAAGAGTATTCTGTGTCATTATTCTGTCACTCTGTGTATTGATGTGTAAGGGAATCCCGCGATTTTTAGTATAAAGGTTATTAGTATGGCTCACGATCAATATAAATATGCAGACAGTATTGTTACCGCAGAACCAGAAAAGCGCAAAAATTACGATTCGGAGTCTTTTGAAGAGATTATTGGTATTTCTTTAAATGCTGTTCCTGATGTGTCAGAAATGCCAGCGCTCGATACGGGCGCATTGGTTACCAGTGCTTTTGCCAAGACTTCTGACCTTTCAGGGAAATGGGCGGCTGCGATTGCGCAGGAAGAAAAAGATCAGCGTCAGGAAGAACCTCACCTTGCTCCCATGCAGGAATTTCGTGCTTCCAAAAATCTGCGTAATGCCGCAGATTCGCGTCACGATCTTGATTTTATTCTGGATATTCCTTTGGAGGTTTCCGCAGAGCTTGGACGGCGACGCCTTCTCGTGAATGAGCTCTTGCAGCTTGAGGAAGGCGCGGTTCTGGAACTCAATAAGCTTGCGGGTGAGCCCTTGGAACTTTTTGTGAATGGCAAGCTGGTGGCACGTGGTGAAGCTGTTGTTGTTAATGATAAATTTGGTGTGCGCCTGACAGATATTATCAGTCCTATGGAAAGGGTAAAGCAGCTTGGCTAGCGAGCATATCTCTTGTGGTTTGGGCTTTTAGAGATGTTGCTGTGACTCCGCTGTGGCGGAGTTTTTGTTTTTTGAAGCTTGAACCCGTGCGTCCATGAAAAAATGAAAATTTTTTGAAAGTTATTTTTTCTTAAGTGTAATTTTGACTGTGCGCAAATTTTTGATTACAATGCACCCGTTCTAGGTAGTTAGGGCACTTATGGGTAGGCGATGCTTTTTAGGCAGAAGCCCATTGAAAAATAGTTGTACGATACGTGTCAAAAAAATGTATGCCTGCGATAAAATGCTTTTCCTCATGTGTTAAGGGGTAGATGATTCGCCCCGCTATTCAAGGGAAAATGGGGAATGGTCTGTTCTTTGCATGAGGATGGGTGCTCTTTACGATTTTGTGTTTTGCTGTTGATAGCGAGCACATAGGCCCATAAGGATGGCTCCTGCCTGAGCGACATTGAGCGAGTCAAAGCCGCCTGGCATGGGAATGCGTACAATACGCGAGCAGCGTTTCATGATGCCGGGGCGGAGACCTTTGTTCTCATTGCCCAGTACCAGTACTGCTGGGAATTGCCACTCTTCGGTATAGGCATCATGACTTTGTGGGGTTGCGGCTGCTCCGTAAATGGTATACCCCGCCTCTTCGGCAGCATCCAGGGCATGTCCGAGATTGGGAACACGGCTGACAGGCAGGCGTTCAAGTGCGCCGGCAGCGCTTCGGCTGGCTGCTGCCCCCAGATAGGCGCTGTTGTGTTTGGGCAGTATGATGCCCCCACCTCCGAGAGCGCAGAGAGTGCGCGCCAGGGTGCCAGTATTGCCCGCGTCCTGAATTTGGTCAAAAGCCAAAAGAAGCGGTAGCGGTGCACTTGGGGTGTTTTCGAGAAGTATATGGGTTTCTGTAAATGCCGTGTGGGTCAGGCGGGCAATGACTCCCTGATGTGCAGTGCGATGCTGACTGTCTTTATGCGGTGGGCAGAGACGGTCAAGAGCGGGATTTTCTACCAGAGAAAAACGGATGCCATGTGTGCGGCAGATGTCCAGCATACGATCTGTCTCTCTGGTGCGCAGCCCCTTTTTTAATATGAGGCTGTCAATACGGGAAGGGTCTCTTTCCAAAAGCTCAAGAACGGGCTTCAGGCCAGGCAATATTGCTGAATTTTGTTCATCGGGGTGCTTCATTGGGGTCTCCGAAACGGGTTACAAAATAAAACAAGAGATGCTTGTTGTCGTAGAGGTACGTCAAGTGCTCTGATCGGGCAAGCCTCTTTTTATCCTGTCTGTGTAAAGGCCGGATGCAGAAAAAATTCTGGAGTTGTTATGAAAGGATTATACTCTCGGAAGAACGGCGGACGTGGAGCGCGACTGCGCATTGCTATGATGTGTTGTCTTTCTCTGTTCCTCGTTGGTTGTGGTTCTTCAAAGCAGTCAATCCAGCCACAGGAAGCTAAAGTGCGTGCGCATAAAAAAGTAGCTTCCAAGGCGTCTCAGGATTCCTCCGCAACGTTGTATCCTGAATATCGTGCAGGAGGTGGGGGAGGGAAATATTCCTACACGCCCGCGACTGTACAGGGTGGACCTTTGACCAGTGCGGAACTCGCTGCTTTTAATCGTACCAGTGCGCTGGATAGAAACCTTCCTGCTGCGGGTAAGTCAATGGTGAAAAGTGAATATCACCGTTATCTGCGTGGTTCACGTAAAACCATGGAAATTTCTTCACAGCGCTCTGAGCAGTTCCTGGCTTATACAAAGCAGGTCTTTCGAGCCAACGGTATGCCTGAAGATTTGGCCTACCTTGCTCTTGTGGAAAGCGGATACAGAATCCACGCTGTTTCCCGTTCCGGTGCCGCAGGGCCATGGCAGTTCATTCCTTCAACTGGTCGCCTTTATGGCTTGCATCAGGATTCATGGATTGATGAGCGGCGCGACGTTTATAAGTCAACAGAAGCCGCTGCCCAGTATCTGCAAAAGCTCTATAATCAGTTCGGTGACTGGCATCTCGCATTGGCCGCCTATAATGCTGGTGAAGGGAAAATTCAACGCGCATTAAATGCTTCCGGAGCACGTACATTTTTTGAACTTGTAGCTCGCAACCATAGACTTGATTCCAAAACAGCTCTGCGTCAGGAAACGAAGGACTATGTTCCCCGCTTCCTGGCAATGAGTAAAATCATGCGCAATTTGGATAGTCTTGGCTTTGCTCCCATTGAGCCTCACAAGGCTGTCGCTGTGAAACGCCTTCATGCCAAGCCAGGAACCAATCTGAAAGCTTTGGCGCAGGCGAGTCGGGTGCCATGGTCTGAATTCAGTCTTCATAATGCTGCGCATAAGCGCGATATGACCTCAAAATCCAGAGCTACCTATGTATATGTTCCAGAAGCAAAGTCTGCACTTGCTGTGGCTCATCTCGGCAGACCTGGTGCAACTATGGTCGCAGTGGCGCAAACGGGAAGAAGAAATGCCTCTCCTGCCAGCATGCATAGCTATACTGTCAGCAGAGGAGATACATGGAGTGCCCTGAGTCGTCGTACAGGTGTTTCTGTTGCGGCATTGCAAGCTGCCAATGGCGGGGCCACCCTGCAATCTGGTATGCGCGTGATGATTCCAGGACGCGCCGCAAGACCCGCATCTGCCGCTCCCACAATGGTTGCCAGTGCGGCACGTCCCGCTGCACGTCTGAAAAACGAAGAGCTGGCAGCAAGTACAATGCTTGCCCGCAAAGAAAACTTGCCGCCTGTTGCACAGACCGCGCCATCAGCAAGAGCTTTACAGGTTCCCTCTCCCACAACATCAACCGCACACGCACACATGTTGATGCAGGGTGAAACATTGTATTCATTGGCGCGTCGCTATAATACAAATGTCAAAGATATTATGGAAGCCAATGTCCTGAGTTCGCCCAGCAGCCTGTCTGTAGGACAGGTGTTGCGTATTCCTGTTACACGCAGGGTCGCATCTTCTTCTGGAACCTTGGTTGCTTCGCAGGATAAGTCTGCCGCCAAGAGTCCCGCACGGGCAGCAGCAAAGCCTGCGACGTATGTGGTGAAGCAGGGAGACAGCGTGTGGGGGATCGCCCGCAAACACAATATTAGCGCCGATGAACTGACAAAGTGGAATAAGATCGGCGGGCGTGATATTCGCGTTGGTGAGAAACTTGTTGTCGCTAGTCGTGGGTAATGCCTTGAGATAGGATTCCTCGCGAACAAGATAATAGATGCTATTGCAAGCCGCCTGATACGAAAGTATTTGGCGGCTTTTTTCGTGTGATTTTAGCTAGTTACAAATTTTTTAAAAAATATTCAGAAAGTGTGTTGACAAGCGGGGTGTGATAATGCAGTATGCGCTTCCGCGATGAGGAACACGAAGTTTCCATTGCGGGGCGAAAAGGGAGTATTTATCAGCCATGACGGCAAGAGGGTAAAGAAAAATTTTTCGCCAGGGATGAAAAAAGAGCTTGACGGGGGATGGCAAAAAGTTGCATACTGAAGCTTCCCGCTAACGACAAGCGGCGGCACTGAGAAACTCCTTGGGAACGGGGAGGCGTGTGCTGAAAAAAGCGCAGCGAGTCTGCGTAGATGCGAGTAGATCGCGTGGTTCTTTGACAAGTGAATAGTGAGTTGGGACAAGAATAGAACTTTGAGATTAATGCTTTCGTTTAATGAGAGCGAACAGATTTAAACTGGAGAGTTTGATTCTGGCTCAGATTGAACGCTGGCGGCGTGCCTAACACATGCAAGTCGAACGCGAAAGTTCCTTCGGGGATGAGTAAAGTGGCGCACGGGTGAGTAACGCGTGGATAATCTGCCTTCAAGATGGGGATAACAGCTGGAAACGGTTGCTAATACCGAATATGCTCACGAATAATATTGTGAGGAAAGATGACCTCTGCTTGCAAGTTATCACTTGGAGATGAGTCCGCGTCCCATTAGCTAGTTGGCGGGGTAATGGCCCACCAAGGCGACGATGGGTAGCCGATCTGAGAGGATGATCGGCCACACTGGAACTGAGACACGGTCCAGACTCCTACGGGAGGCAGCAGTGGGGAATATTGCACAATGGGGGAAACCCTG
>CAMTOM010000066.1 GCA_947074125.1 uncultured Desulfovibrionaceae bacterium | reverse complement strand
GCGGTAGTGGTCCTAGTCGTGTGGTGTTTCGTGCAGTGGTGTATGATGGGGAGTGTGCGCTGGACAGTATGCCATCAAAGTGCCTTGAAGTAGTGCTTTAACGTCTGTTTGTTCTCGGAGCGGGGGTTATTGGACATGAACTTCAAGATTCTTTCGGTGCGAGTCGGCGCCAGATCAATCTGTTGGAAGCGCCGCCGCAGATCCTGCAAACAGAAGAGGCGAATATTGCACTAGAAATGAAAAAAATTCTCAAAAAAAACGGGCGCACTGTTCTTGAGGGTATACGTGCCAAGAGCTTGGAAAGTCGCTCAGGCAAGGCTGTTCTGACTTTGGAAGATGGCTCGGAATATACGGCAGACAAGGCGCTTGTTGCTGTGGGACGTACTCCGAATACTGCTGCATTGGGCGCAGAACAGGCGGGATGTTCTCTGAATCCCAGAGGCTTTATCAATGTTGATGCCTGTTTGCGTGCTGCTGCGAATGTATATGCCATAGGCGATGTGAACGGCATGACATTATTGGCGCATGCGGCAGAGCATCAGGGTGCGTATGTTGCTCGCTGTATTGTGCAGCAAGAAAATATTCCTTATGTGCCTGGCCCTGTGCCTTCATGTGTGTATGGCAGCACGGAAGTCATGCGTGTGGGACGTACTGCTTTTGAAGTGGCACGAGAAGGAAAAACACCATTTGTTTCGGTAGCATTGCTGAGTGCAAATGCCATTGCGCAGTCAGGTGGGCATACGGCTGGTTTTGTCAAAGCTGTGTGGGACGGCGATAACCTTGTGGGTATGGCTGCTGTGGGGCATGGAGTATCACACTTGGTGACTGCCGCCCAACTTCTTATTGTGGGGCAGTATACGCAGCATGGTGTGTTTATGTTTGCCCATCCCACTCTTGATGAAGCACTGGCAGCAGCTTTGCTGGCTCCCCGAAAAGAGTACGCAGGCTAGTGTACTGTTGGGGGGCTATGTATCCCGCGCTGTCAATAATCGCCGGTAGTATGTTGAAGAGTTATGTATGTTTTTCGTTGTGTGAACTATGCAGAGAGTGGGCACAAGCGTTTTAAGCCAAAAATGTGCGTTATTGCGGCGCCTGTGGTGCCAAAAAAAATAACCTCTTTTTTCAAGTTGAGAAACGTTACAAAGGAGCCATTGCAGAGCGTACTTCCTGTGCAGAGGATAAGATCTGCCCATTCTGCAACCACCGCATGAAAGTCATGTGTGCCATGTTCAATACAGATTCCAGAGCGATTGGTGCCGACAATGTCCGGATTCAGATCCAGTACACGCAGTGAGAATGACTGCGCCAGTCTGGCAGTGAGTGCGGGCTGGTAGCCGATGAGGGCAATGCGTGTCTTTTCTCCGTATTCCTCAAGGAGAAAATGAGCGTAGTGTTCCGCGCAGAGTTCTGGTTCATGGTTGCGACAGTGAATAGTATGGTCAATAGCGCCAACATGTCGCAAAACCGCGTTCAAAGAAGCCACCAGTAAGGTACGATTGTGTGGCATGCTCATGTCCTGAAGAAGAACATCGGCGAGCGTTCCGTCAAAATCTATGGGGGCGTCGCTGAATCCCTGTCCAATACTGCCGCATACCTCAGCCTGCACCAAGACCTCCTTTCCATTGAGGATAGGGTAGTCTGTGCGTTGTGGTGTGCCTATGGCTTCCTGAGGCGTGAGACCTTTAGTGGCAAGATGAATATATTCTGCGGCGAGCTTATACTCGTGAATGACAGACTGCAGGTGTTCGCTGAGCTTGTGATAGAGTTCCTGTTCGGTCATGTTCTGCTCCTGAGGGGGCTTACAAGAGATTGGGTTCAGTGGGTGGGGGAAATTGTCAGAAAGGTATTGAGATCCTCATCATCACAAGGAGAAAAGAGGTCTTCTGCTTTTCGAATGCTTGTCAAGCGTCCGGCGATGATAATGCCAATGCGCTGTGCCAGTTGTTGGGCTTCCTGGAAGTCATGTGTGACAAAGAGAATACTACAGTCAAAGCGCTCTGGTATCGTTGTGATCTCTGCATACAGATGTTTTCGAGTCAGTGGATCAAGAGCGGCAAAAGGCTCGTCCATGAGCAGGAGAGACGGACGCAGGATAAGAGCACGTGCCAGAGCACAGCGTTGTTTTTCGCCGCCGCTGAGCGTCTGGGGATATTGTTGCAATATCTCGCGGATATGCAATATTTCTGCGATTTCATTGACTTTGTATTGTTGTTCTTTTTGGGGGATGTGTCGCATTTGCAGACCATAGGCAATATTTTTTTCTGCGGTCATATGCGGGAAAAGAGCATAGTCCTGATACACAAAACCAATTTTACGCTGGGCGAGAGGAATTGAATGAATATTGTGCCCATAAAGCAGAATTTGGCCATGGTGGGGAGAATAAAATCCAGCGGCAGACTCCAGCAAGAGTGTTTTACCTGCGCCGCTTTTGCCGAGGATGGCAAAAATTTCGCGTGTATGAAGAGAAAAAGAAATATCTTTTAGCTGAAAGGAACCTTTGCGCAGGCAAAAATCCTGAAAAATCAAGGGGCTATCCATTATGTGTAGCGCATTCCCGTGTGAGAGTGTTTTTTTCGCTCTAGTAATGAAGCTGTAAGAAGGGTGAGGGCAGAAATTCCCAAAAGCATAATAGCGGCCGCCATGGCCATACCATTATCGCCGGTAGTGATGTTGAGATAAATGCTTCCGGGCAGGGTTTCTGTTTTCATACGTGTTACGCCAGCCAGCATCAATGTTGCTCCGAATTCCCCCATTGCGCGTGCCCATGTCAAAACGGCGGTCATAACGATAGCATTGAGGGTTAATGGAAGCGTAATGGTTCGAAAGCATTGCCAGCGCGTAGCTCCCAGTGAAATGGCAATATATTCAAGCCTGCGGTCTATTTCGCTGAAAGCAGAATACATAAGGCGGATGACAAAAGGAATATTGATAATCCACTGTGCCAGGATGATGCCTTTAGGGTCGAAAATAACACGTATGCCCACATCTCTCAGCCATTTTCCTGCATCTGATGAAAAAAGCATTAACAGACACAGGCCCAAGACAAGATAGGGTATGGACAGTGGCAGCTCCAGTATAAGGTGGCACAATCTTTTTAAGGGCATCCTGGCATGTGTAAGGGCATAGGCACAGGGAATGGCACACACAAAACACAGTAGCGTGGAGATGCTTGATGTTGTGAGACTGAGACGTATGGAGAAAAGAATTTCAGGGCTCAGTATTGCCTGATGTATAAAAGGCAAACCTCCAATAATAATCGTCAGAAGAGCGGCAGCGATAAAGCAGACAGTAATGCAGGTGATCCCTATGCAAAGAGCGTCAAAAAGAGAAAAAGGTTCGCTATTCATGAGAGAGAGGCTCAATAAGAGCTATGCGTGTTATTGCAGTACTTCATAACCGTGTGCTTCCCATATCTTTTTTACTTCGTGCGAGTCTAGAAAGTCGAGAAAGCGCTTTTGGGCTTCTGTTTGTGTGCTGGTTGTGAGTGCCGCTACAGGAATGGTCTTGATATATTTTTGCATGGCTGGATCATCAACAATATCCATTTCAGGCGAGACATTTTCTTTCCATATGATAACCGCATCACATTCTTTCATTTTCAAGGCATTAAAAATAGAGGGTGCAGTAACGCCTCGACTGAGAATTGTCACTTGTGTTTCAATACCAGCATCCTGAAGAGCTTTGTCTGCAATTTTGCCTATGGGAGTTGATTTGCTGTCACCGAGCACGATATGCACGTCTTTGCGCGCAAGGTCGGCGAGTTTGTGGATATTTTTCGGATTTCCCTTTTGAACAGCCAGAACGGGAATGTGTTTAACGAGATCTTTGCTGGAGAGCACATGTTTTTCTACTGGCTTCAGTTCTTCGCTCGCGCCAGCAATGAAAAAATCGCCTTCTTGTGCTGTTGTGATTTGCGCTTGAATCTGTCCGGCATTGGCATAGGTGACTTCTGTTTTGATGCCACTTTGTTTCGTGTAGGTGTTGCTGATCTCGGTAAATGGTTTTGTCATCCCTGCGCCACAGTAGATGTGGAGGCTTTCTGCTGCCTGGATTTCGCTATATGTCAGAGATAGCAGTGTGAAGATGAAAAGTGCGATACGAGAGTGTGCCATTATTTCCCCCTTCAGAAGGATGTGTTGCAAAAAAGCGCGTGCTTTCAATGGATAACACTGAAAACACGCGCACATCTCACGTTCTGTACATATTTTTAAGAGTATATACGTGTAATGTAATATAACTCACGATATAATAAAGAATAGTGACTTGTTATACAGCGCAATATGTTTTCTTTTGTAGTTGCTTTGAGCTGTGTATAACAGTAAATGTCGCACATAGAATGTGTCAAGTTGTAAAGAATAGCCTTGACAGGCAAGCAGAAACTCTCTTTTTTTATTCTGTTGCTCTAAAATATACTGCTTATTGTGTACAGTAACATGTCAGAATAGCTATGAAAGATTCTGTATTTTGTTATGCGAGCATTTCAAGAAAAGCTTCTATGCGCACGTTAAGCTGTTCGGTATCTGCTGGGGAGTAGTCAGTAACAATGTGCAGGAAAGGCAGATGGAGTGTTTCCCGCACAAAGTTTTTGACGCTGTAGGATTCGACCTCGTAGGTCTGGCAGCCCTGCCAGGTGAGATCTACAATACCATCCACAGAAAATCTTTGTGCCAGTTCCTGCAAAACAGTATAGCGGTGTGGATTTTGCGACATAACAGCGCAGGGCGTGTCCAGATAGCGTTCTGCCAATGCTGTGAGGGGATCTTTGTGTTCATCAATAATGAGAGTCGTTTTTTTGTAGGCTGTGCAGTTATCAATGCAAACCACACTGGCACCGCTTTTTTCCAGCAGCTCAATGACTTTATGCGAGCCGAGTCCTGTGGGGACTCCGGTAAGCAAGATGCGTGGAGCGCGCTTTTTCTCTTGTGATGCGGGAGCCGCTTCCAGCTCTGTAGCCAGATCATTCAGGAGCTGTATGGCGTGTTCTTTATCTGACATAAAGGAGAGTCTAAAGCCGCATTCCATGATTTCCATGCCCGTGAGGGGGGCGGGCTTGCTACAGCTCGTATCAAAAACCCGCTTAAGAGCGCTACGGAAACGATTCATAAGGTGAATGGCATTGCGCAAGTCGTCTTCTGTGATGCGGGTGTTAAACTGTTGTTCATAGAACTGCCAGAGCTTTGCGTATTGTTCGCGCCAGTATGTTACTGCGTCTGTATTCTGTATTTGCGGCAATTGTAGTAGAAAAAGGGGCTTTTTCTGGGCAAGCAGCTCGAACATCTTTTTTTTGCCGTCACAAGTAGTGTCTGCCACAATAACATCCGCTGCGGACAGGTAAGGGCAGGAGTCTTGCAGGGCAAAGCCAAAGCTGCTCTTGATGAGAGGGCAAAGCGTGCGGGGCAGGATTTCCTCTGCTGCCGGAATGGAATCATTCTTGGTGCCGCATAGTGAGACGGGAATGGCTCCGGCAGCAATGGCCAGTTCCATAGGGGAGTAAATACAGTATTCGCCGACGACATGTTTTCCGGCAGCTTTGGCTTCCTGAAGATTGAGAACATTGCGATCTGTGACATCTTTGATTCGTTGCAGTGTGGCAAAAGTCATATACTCTCCTTAATGTGGTGTCGTTGTCAGCTTTGCGGCAATCAGTGCGGCGCCCAATGCGCCTGTAATTTGAGGTTGTGGGGGAACATTGACGGCAACGGAAAGTTCTTGGGAAAGGCGTCTGGCAAAGGCTGTGCTGGAAGCGAGCCCCCCTGTGAATGTACATTCGCCTCGTAAGGGGATGCGACCAAAAAGAGTACGCATCCGGCGTGCTATGGCTGTAAAGACACCTGCTGCAATATGAGATGGCGGTGTGCCCTGTGCGAGCAGGCCTATGATTTCTGTTTCTGCAAACACAGCACACATGGAAGAGATGGCAACAGGTGTACCTTGTTCTGCGGCACTGCTCAACTCTTCCAGCGTCATGCCCAGCAAGCCTGAAAGCATTTGCAAAAAACGTCCTGTTCCGGCAGCGCATTTATCATTCATAATAAAGTCAAGAACGTTCCCTTTGCTATCAATGCTGATGGCTTTGCTATCCTGCCCGCCAATATCCAGAACCATGCCTGTTTGCGGGAAAAGATGCGCGGCACCACGGGCATGACAGGTGATTTCTGTAACTACTTTATCTGCCCACGGCAGGGCGATGCGTCCATAGCCTGTACCTACAATATGGGAAAGACTGCTGTGTGTGATGTCTGCTTGCTGGCATACGGCAGACAGTACCTGTTCGCCGGCTTCGCGGGTATTCCATCCGCTGGGAATAACGGCAAAAGCCGCTTCTGAGAGTGTCTGTGCGTCAAGAATGACTGCTTTGGCAGCCACAGAACCGATATCAATTCCGGCAACAAACATGAATGTTCCTTTTGGGCACGTGGTTTTTGAGTCGTGTTATTCTGATAGTGGGCGAGCAATAAGAAAGCGAGCACAAGGCCCGACTATGGTGAGGCTGCATCTGCTGCAAAGAGGAGCGGGGAAAAGAGGAAAAAGACTAGTGTGTTGCTCTCAATGCACGCAGGACATCCAGTCCCACCAGAGCAGCACGTCAGGTAAAGCCACACGCATGTGTGGCATGGTTATACGCACAGTAATAATGATAACACATAGAAAGCAATATAGGTGTTTTTTGCGCTATCCGTCAAGCACTTCATCGCTTTCTGTGGGCATTTTGAGGGTATTTCTTATTTGTGGCAGAAGTCTAGTTTTTTGACATGCTCTTCATAAGAGTAATCACCTGGTTTGTATTCTCACCAAGATTGTCTTTAGCGTAATCAAAAGCGTTTCTGCCACTCTGATCTTTATAATCAACATCAGCGCCATGCTTTAAAAGAATCTTGATAGTATCAAGCTTTCTTCCAATACAGGCAAACATAAGAGGTGTCATGCCACCGTCATTGGTATCATTGACACGTGCGCCATGCTTTATGAGAGTTTCAATAACTTTGGGATCAAAATTCCAACTGCATGCAACCATAAGAGGTGTTTTGCCGTCAGGAGTTCTCTCCTGAATGTTCGCCCCATGCTTAAGGAGCAGCTCAAGAGTTTCTGGGCTTGTCGTATTGCTTGCTCCAAGCAGTGGCGTATTGCCCATTTTGTCAGCGCTAAGAATATCAGCTCCATTGCTAATAAGGACTTCCAGATTTCGTGGATTTTTATTGGCAGCGGCAAAGTGGCTTACCGTAGATCCAAATTGATCCTGAGCATTGATGTTTGCCCCATTTTTTATCAGAAGTTCTAAGATGGCAGGGTCTTTGACATGAGGCTCCGCAGTCATAAGAGCACTTTGCTTGTTGTCTTTATCTGTAGCATTGACATTTGCTCCATTTGCAATGTCTTGCTTCACTTGAGCATATGTTGCATTTTCCCAATATAAATAGTTAAGAAAATCCGC
>CAMTOM010000065.1 GCA_947074125.1 uncultured Desulfovibrionaceae bacterium | reverse complement strand
ACAGTGAAAAGACCATGCACAAGAGCGCAGGGGGCAGCCGGCACGATCTTGTAGGGCAGCTCCTCTGCCAACTCACTGGAGCGGAAGCGGCTCTGGTTGTGAAAAACAATGCGGCAGCAGTACTACTCACACTGGATACTCTCTGTCAGGGGGGGGAGGTTGTTCTTTCTCGCGGCGAACTCGTAGAAATTGGAGGAAGTTTCCGCATACCAGAGATTATGGAAAAAAGCCGAGCCACTCTCAAGGAAGTGGGAACAACCAACCGTACCCATCTCCGTGACTATGTGCAGGCAATCAATGAAAACACAAAGGCACTCATGCGGGTGCATACTTCCAATTACAGAATTATAGGCTTCCATAAAGCTGTTCCGCTCGAAGAACTTGCTGCACTGGGACGGGAAAAAGGCCTTCCTGTTATAGAAGATCTCGGCAGTGGCAGCCTCCTCGACTTCACACAATACGGGCTTGTCAGTGAGCCAACGGTACAGGATACCGTACGGGCAGGAGCTGACATTGTCACATTTTCTGGCGACAAAGTCCTTGGCGGACCGCAAGCAGGTATTATTGTAGGACGTAAAGACCTGATTAAAGCATTGCGACAGAATCCGCTCACCCGCGCCCTGCGCCAGGATAAACTGTCGCTGGCGGCACTGGAAGCCACACTTCGTCTGTACCTTGACCCTGCGCTGGCGAAAAAGCACATTCCTACACTATCCATGCTGACAGTAACGCCCCAAGCCCTGTCTGAAAAAGCACAGCATCTGGAAAGCATGCTCCGCCCGCTACTCACAGATACCGCGCAGATCTCTTTACGAGAAGATGTTTCCCGTGTTGGAGGAGGAGCCTTTCCCGAACAGGATCTTCCGACCACACTTGTCTGTGTTGTTCCCACACATCTCCATCTGGCAACACTCAGACAACGCCTTCTTGAGGACTACCCACCTCTTATAGGCCGCATGGAAAAAGATGCTTTCTGTCTCGATCCACGAACTCTTTTGGAAGAAGAACTGACACTGGCAGCGCACTCCATTGCCAAAGCACTCGCGACAACACATGAGGAATTGTAATGACGCACGAAACCGCATATGCCCCCCAGAATGCCTGGAAAACCTACACACAGCAGGAAGAAAATAACCAGGGAAAGGATATTTTTGCACTCGCCAGGCGTTATCTGGATTTTCTTTCTCAATGTAAAACAGAAAGAGAAACCATTGCCTATGTCCAAAAAAAACTGACAGAAGCCGGATTCAGCCTCGATTTTTCTCAAAATGCTGCGATGCGTCCCCTACGGGGAAAAGCCATTTTTGCCGCTCGCAAAGGACGCCTCCCCCTTGGTCAGGGAATCCATCTGATTGCGGCTCATGTCGATACCCCACGCCTCGACCTCAAACAGCGCCCCCTTATTGAACAGGCACAGGTAGCACAGGCAAAAACACATTATTATGGGGGTATTCGCAAATACCAATGGCTTGCGCGTCCTCTGGCGCTCCATGGCGTGCTTATCCGTGAAGATGGTGAAACCGTTAGACTCACATTGGGAGAAAATCCCCATGAACCCGTCTTCACCATTGCCGACCTTCTTCCCCATCTCGCGCAAAAACAAAATACGAGAACTGTCGCTGAAGCCTTTGAAGCAGAAAAGCTCAATCTCCTCATGGGACACTGCCCTGCAAGTCCCGCCGGAGAAGAAAAATGTCAGGAACCTATCAAGAGCCAGATATTGCAACTTCTCGCAGACAAATACCATATTTGCGAAGAAGACTTTATCTCTGCCGAACTTCAGGCTGTGCCCGCTGGTCCTGCACGATTTGTTGGTTTGGACAAGGGACTTATCGGAGGCTATGGACAGGATGACCGAATTTGTGTTTTTACCGCCCTGGAAGCGTTCCTGAATGTCCAGGAACCAGAACATGCCACAGCAATTATTTTTTGGGATAAAGAAGAAATCGGCTCTGAAGGTGCCACAGGAGCAGCCTCCCGCTTTTTCAACTACTGCATGGAAGACTTGAGCAGCGCCTGGGAACCACAAACACGCCTTTCTCATGTTCTTCTTTCAAGCATGGCACTCTCCGCAGATGTACAGGCAGCACTTGACCCAGACTATCAAGACGTACATGAAAAACAAAATGCCGCTCTTCTGGGACATGGCCCCTGCTTCTCCAAGTTCACTGGTTCCAGAGGAAAATACGGGGCAAGTGAAGCCGATGCAGAATATCTTGGCTGGTTGCGCAGTCTTTTCAACGCCCAAAATATCCCCTGGCAAATTGCTGAATGTGGCAAAGTAGACCAGGGAGGCGGAGGCACTGTGGCCTTGTTTCTTGCAGCCTATGGTCTGCGAGTGATTGATATCGGCCCTGCGGTACTTTCCATGCACAGCCCCTTTGAAATCTCAAGCACTGTGGATCTTTATGCCACAACACAAGCCTATACTACATTCTATAAAGCCTAATTTATAGCCACCCATTTTCCAGCATAAAAAAGCGCGCCTTGCAGAATATCGTTTATCTGCAAGGCGCGTATCATTTTCTTGATATTGGCTTTCTCAATAACGCCATTCTTTGCCATCATAACGTACAAGCTCACGCACTCTGCGTAACTTGAGCATCTGGCAATCTGACTCGGCAGCTTTTTGTGCTTCAGCCTTTGTCTTTCCGCTACACTCATAACTACGTTCTACATAGCGGATAAAGCCCACATACTGGCCTTTAAGAGAAGGACTGGCCTGCATGGAGACATTCAGTGTTGTTTCATCCACCATCTGATAGCGGGATATGAAGCCGCTACCACCTTTAACAACTTCTCTCTTGTTGACATTGGGCATCACGTGAGTGGCAGCCATATGTACCAGTTTTTTACCCACAGCGTGCAGTGCTGTTTCAATAGCCTGCTCTTTAGGATCAGTACTTTTTGCTTTGGGTGCGGCAACAGGTGTAGGTTCTATTTTTTTGCCTACGGGTTCTACTTTTTTAGCCTCAGGCTCTACTTTCTTGCCTTCAGATTCCACTTTTGTAGCATCAGGCTCTATTTTTTTGCCCACAGGCTCTGCTTTTTTAGCTTCTTCTTTAACATCCGCGCTTTTGCCATCAGCAGCTTGTTCAGCAGGCTTGGCATCAGCGGCTTGGGCTTCCTTATCCTGAGCGGCGTCAGTTGCCACAACAGCAGCGCCAGCAGCAGCGGCACCCGCTACGGCTGCGGTTCCAGCAGCAGATGAAGCTTTCGTGTCAGTAGCCGCAGGAGTCTTGGCTGCTGGCTTTGCTTTAGCTGGAGCTTTTTTGGCAGCCGTTTTTGATTTACTCGTTTTCTTAGCTTTGCTGGCAGATGTCGTTTGTGCTTTTTTCGTCTCTGCCGCAAAAGTATCTGTCATTCCCACCGACATAAGGAGACCTAAAACAGCACCCCCAAACACGCAGAGCAACGATACTTTTCTATACCATCTTATTTGCATAGTAACCTCAATACGAAAGGCCCGATGGCTAACCATCGGGCCTCTGCTATACTATAATTCAGGACTTATTCTTCAAAGGAGATCTCTGTACGACGGTTCAGGTAGCGGCCTTCAGCAGTTTCGTTGTTGTACTTGAAGGACTTACCACGACCAACAGCAACCATGCGGGACTCAGGAATACCCAGGTCAGCAAGGTAAGCACGAACAGAGTTCGCACGACGCTGAGAAAGAGCCATGTTGTAAGCGTCTGTACCAATGTAATCTGTCCAACCAGTCAGGAGGATCTTGCTGTTAGCAGGACCCTGCTTGATGATGTTGGCAGCTTCGTCAAGAATCGCTCTGGCCTTGTCGTCAAGAGCAGAGGAGTCAAATGCGAAGTTAACGCCACGCAGCACGAGCACGTCGTCTTCAACAGGTACGTCTTCAACAGTGGGGATGCAAAATACATCGTAAACAAACTTTTCCAAAGCGGCTTCATTGGTGGCCAATTCTTCAGCGCGAACAACGATGCTTTCGGAGTTCATGGCGGCAAGGTTCTTGATCACAGTTTCGCCATTAGGGGTATCAGCAAAAGAAACATAGTGAATCACGATGTCCTTCTGAGATCCGTAGATGGAACGCACTACATCATAAACGTCTTCGCCAGTGTTTTCGTCACCATCGGTGAAGAGGATAACAGCAGCATTGCGCTTCATACCAGCCAAGAAAGGCTCATACTTCTGGAAACCAGTACCCAGAGCGGTCATGCGACCAAAAACGTCTGCACTGGACTTCAGTTTTTTCAGAGCCATAGCCATTTCTGCACGCACCCAAGAACCCTGTCTCAGCAGAGTACCGTTGGGGGTAATGGTGTGCAAGCCACCATTGTAGTCAAGAGCAGGAATCAGTTCATTCATTCTGGTCATCAGGTTTCTGGCCACAATGATTTTATCTTCTTCCAGGGTAGCGTTCCGCATCATCATGGAGCCAGAGTAGTCAACAACGAAGTCGAAGCTTTCCACTTTTTTCTGACACATGGTTGGGGATGCGGCCACAGCGGCCAATGCGGAGCTCAGCACAAGAGCTGCCGCCAAAGCAATTACACGCAATGTCTTCATTATAGATGCCTCCAAAAGGTTTGCAAAGATGCACGCTTAGAGAAGAGGTGAGCCCTTCCCCAGCGTATTCCAAGAGTACATACTGACCCCATCAGAACTAACGCAAAACTTGAGTGTATGCAAGAAAATTTTTTTGCCTTTCAAAAACGCACTAGACAATTATTCCTTTTTTCTGCATATTTATCAATAAATTTTACGTGGAGAAGCAACAGTCATGCCCCAATATCCTTTTTTTATATTCAGTCCAGGTGGCAATAGCACCGCACTTCTGCCTGAGAATAATCTTTCTGCAGAAAAGCAGGCTTCTAATGCTGCCACTATTACAACGCCACTGCATCTCCATGTTGCGCACGTGGGGTATGTGAAATTTACTACAAGAAAATTACGCCTGGCAGGAGATGAATTCTACCTGAACGCAACACGCTCATTTGGAGCACTCCTCGCCTATCTTGAGCCAGAAGAAATCGCAGACACAACACATATGCAGGTTCATGTTTCTGGCTATCCAGCGCCTGTAGAACTCACTGTATCTGGAGCTTCTCCTGTTTGGGACATCACAGCACACCTCCCCCTTCACAAACTACCACCGATACGCGAACCAGAGCCTGGCTGTGTTATTGTCTCCCTGCCTGGCATTAGTCATATTTTGCTTGATGAAGCGCTCCATCCTTTTCCTCTGCCCTCATCCGTGCTATCATTACACCATACCGCATCCCGCCTGAGAAAACGCTGGGATGTTTCAGGAGATGCTGTAGGGTGCATCTGGTGGCATGCACAGGAAGACAGTTTTTGCATCCGCCCCCTTATCTGGGTTCGCGCTCTTGACACATGTGTCCTTGAAAGCGCCTGTGGCTCAGGAAGTCTGGCTTTTGCTCTTGCTTGTCCACAGGCACGCCATCTGGCAGAGGGGAACATTCTTAATATCATCCAGCCAAGTGAAGCAGTATTGAATATCACTCTTCAACAAAAGAAACCTGGACTACTTGCCTCTCTTGGAGGAAAAGTGCATCTTCTTGCTGAGGGCAATCTTTATATACCCTGACAGTATAATTAACACGGCAACATCTGCCGAAAACCCATATATGCACGGCGTTAGACGGGCAATACTTTCCAAGGGGGGACGGCATGCAATGGTGGAACCGTTTCTACTTTGATAAAGAAGATAGGGAACTGATCAATCTTGTCAATACCGTTATCAATCAGCGCAATGATGCTGCATCACGCATGGAGAATCTGCTGTTTGATACCAGTCTGCATTCGCATGGTGTAAAAGAGCTTTCTTCTTCATGGGAAATGCGGGTCGCTCATGCTGTTGTCCGCCTGCTGGACAGTCTTGAAGCGGGCGATGCCAAGGATCGCATTTCTTTTTTACGTGTTCTGTATGATGAAGTGCTCAGTAGCGCCCATACACGACTGCGCCGCAATACCGCTCGCGTCCTGCTCCAGATCATGAAAGATCTTGTACGGGCGCATCGTAATGAACGCCGTCAGATGATGCTGGCACATGATTTCCGCAAAGCCGCATCAGGCAACCCCCGCATTGTTCGCAGCATGTTACGGCGTTACCATCTTGTAGAAATGCCCGAAGACTGGAGTCAGCTCTCATTCGACCATCATGTTCACGATGCCAACACTAAAGGCCGAAAAAACCCAACCCATCTCATCATGGATGCCTGGATAAAAGGGATACGCCATCTCACAATTATCCACTATAACTACGTTGAGGAAAATGCCGCACGGGAAGTCATGGAAGCGGCTGAGATCCTTGGAATATCAGTACGAATCGGCATAGAGTACCCCTCACCTTTCCATGGGCGTTTCATTCATTTTATCTGGATTCCTCGCGGTTTTGCCAGCACCGCCAGCTTTCTCGAATTTCTTTCCGAACCCCCCATCCGCCATATGATGGAATTGGGGCGTGAGGTTTCACGATGGCAGCAACAATATGTTTTTCTTGTTCTGGAACGCTGGAATGAAAAATACCGTAAGGAAATAGAACATATTTTCTCCATTACAGTGCCGCCTATCAGTCAGGATGCCTTCCTGAGCTTTGTGGGTTCAGGCCAGCCATCCCTTCTGCATCTTGCTGAATATATTCACAAAATACTTTATCCTTTTTACCAGGAAATTTTTGCCAGCATTCAGAAAGAATGGAATGCCTGCGAAGACAAGCAGTGCAAAGACATCCTGCATGAACAACTGGAAAAGCTGCGCGCTTTCAACACAGGCTCCATAATGGATACCTGGCTGCATCCCGATAACAATCCGGATCTTCCCTCTCCCAATGTCCCGCCTCAAGGTGCCGATGCACCAGAGCTTTTGCGCATCACCCCGCTCATGCTCCTGAATTGGCTGTCGACGCTCCACGGTGGATATTTCCTTACACTCAATCTCAGCACACTCAGAGCTGTCGATGTTCTTGAGATTCTCTGGCACTGCCAGGGCTTCATCACACATCTTGAAATTTTCAATCTCAAGGAATGGTTTGAGGGCAAGCTCACGCATCTGGAGGAAATTAACCGCCTGCAGCAAGCCATCAATACAGGGAGCGCTCCCCGCCTCAAGCGTATTATCCGTGACATGATCAGTAGCCTGGAAGAGGAGCCGCAGCACGCCTATTCTGAGGTGCAACACACCACCCTGCAAGAAATTCTTCGCAAGATACCGACATTACAAACGTTTTACAAAAATCCTCCTCTGCGCTCCACCTCTGGCACAGACTCAACCAGTCGCTCCCAGCGTTCGTTGGGTATGGGGCTTATTTTTCCAGAAACATTGGAATGGCGCGGCGAACAATCTTTTCACAACAGAACTGGAGTGCAGGAATTCCTTTTGCATAGTGGTTTTCGCTACACTGGAGGGACTCGTACACTGTCGCGGTCTTCCAACATGCTCCCTCTATCTTCCATTTCT
>CAMTOM010000064.1 GCA_947074125.1 uncultured Desulfovibrionaceae bacterium | reverse complement strand
TGAACACGGACAAGCTTCAATCCCTGCTTGCCCTCTTCCACAACCATGGTATAGCGCTGCAAACCCTTGGGCAGAGCATGTATCTGCTTGCCAAGTATTTCAGCATTTCCTGTAGAAACGGTAGCCGTACCATACATGCTGCGGCGCACATTGGTCAGGCGCAGACGGTCAATATTCAGTTGATTGTTTTTCAGGTCAGCCAGGAGATGCTCCTTATCGTAAATATGCCCATTTGAGCCAATATAAACAAAAGTAGGCGCAAGCAGCTTTTCAAGCAAAGTGGTATCCGACGTCATCATAGCCTCGGCAAACTGATCCATAATATCAATTTTCGCCTGAGCCAGAGAGGCCATGCCCAGCAAAAGTGTACACAGCAATACTCCCAATAATTTTCTCATGCTCATCCTCCTCAGTATAACATTTGCAAAGGCACATATATCTACAAAGGTATAAAATTTTCCTTTGCTGTCAAGAGGCAATAATGATCACTCTAACGCAAAGTCCGCCAAACATCCCAAAAATCAGGAAAAGATTTACGCACAACAGAAATATCATCCAAGGGTACTGACAAGCCTGCGCATTCAAGCAAAGCGAGCGACATGGCAATTCTGTGATCACCATGCGCGGAAAATTGCGCAACCTGAGTTTGCTCAAAACGGCCAGAAGTACCCCAAAGACGCAAACCGTCTTCCAGTGGCTCCACACGCACGCCTACCTTTGCCAGTTCCTGGGCAGGTGCCGCAATACGATCCGATTCTTTGATACGCAAATGCGCAACATTGCGAATGCGCGTTTCTCCAGTGGCAAAAGCTGCCAAAACAGCGACTGTTGGCACAAGATCCGGACAGGCTCCCATATCAACATCAATACCGTGCAATGCGCTTGGTACAACAACAATACCTTCCGGCTCTTCGCGAATCACAGCTCCCATCTGACGCAAAATGTCCAGTATGGTCCTGTCTCCCTGAAAAGAGTCTGTCCGCAAACCCCGAACACATACCGATTCCCTGCCCACAGCACCCGCAGCCAGCAGATATGAAGCTGCTGACCAGTCGCCTTCCACAGCATAGTCACCAGAGCGATATGTTCCATGCGGCACATGAAAGCACAAGGCATGAGGCTGGGCGTCTTTCACGTTTCGCCAGTCCACTTTCTCCCATTTGCCCTGCTGCCTTGTCAGAACATCAAAGGCAAGTCCGAACGCTTCCATTATTTGAAGCGTCAGGGCAACATAAGGCCATGACACCACCTTTTCGCCTGCCACAGCAATGCGCAAACCTTCTGGTGCCAATGGTGCTGCCAGCAATAGACCTGAAAGATACTGACTGGATTCATCCAGACCAATAGTCACAGTATCCTGCTGAAATCCTTCAGTATGTATCAGCAAAGGCGGGCAACCTTCGTCAGCTTCATACTGTACTGTTACGCCGAGGGAGCGCAGGGCATTGACCAGAGCCGCAATGGGGCGACTGTGCATGCGTCCTGCACCATGAAAACGAAAAACGCCGCGCCCTGCCGCCAGCACAGCAGCAAGAATGCGGCATGTTGTGCCGGATTCATGGACATCACAATCAAGAGGCGCCTGAATGGTACCCCCCTGTGGCAAGCCCCCCATCCCGCAAACGCGCCACATGGCATCCTGATCACAAGGTTCAATGCGCGCACCAGCAGCAGCCAGAAGGGCACGTGTACGCACAATATCCTCACTGTGCAGGACATGACGTACATGCGACGTCCCCTCAGCCAGAGCTGTGGCTATGAGCATTCTATGAGAAAGAGATTTCGATGATGGTGGCTGGACAGTGCGCATTATGAACCCTTTGCAGATGTTTGCGCATTTTCTGCGCATCCAGCAGCATCATTTTCAGAAGCGGCTGATGCCCCCATATCAAGGCGATCCAATTGCGGTCCTGTGGGATAGCTGCCCAGGATGCGAAATGAGGTACACAGCGAAGAAAGCTTTTCTAAAAACGCTGTATACTGCGCAGTTTCCAAATCACATTCCACATCAACAAAAAAGACATAGCGCCATCGCTCACCCCGCATGGGTCTGGATTCCAGCTTGCGCATATTGATTCTTTCCCGCGCCAGCAGATCCAAAATCGCGCAGAGCGCCCCCGCCTTATCCGGCAAGGTAAAGAGAAGCGATGTTTTTTCAGCACCCGTATGCCCTGGAACAGGCATATTTTGCGCAGCCCCCACTTGAGATCGCGCAGACTGTGGCCCGATAATGACAAAGCGCGTCCAGTTCCCTGGTTCATCCTCAATTGCGCGTGCCATAAGCGCAAGTGATGCCATTTCTGCCAAACGTCGATGCCCCACAGCGGCTGCCCCAGGTTCCTGAGCAGCGCGCAACGCGGCTGCCGCAGTAGATTCCACAGGCACAAGCGCTGCTCCTGGCAAATGTGATCGCAACCAGGCCGCGCATTGCGCAAGGGGTTGCGGATGCGAATACACAGTGCGTATTTCCCCCAATGAATTCGCATTGCTCAGCAAGCAATGACTGATGCGCAAAAAAAGCTCTGCCTGAATATAGACTTCATGGGTCAGAAAGAGATCAAAACTTGTTCCCACAGTACCCTGAAGCGAATTTTCAAGTGGCACAACGCCCAGCTCGCACTGCCCATCATGTACCCTTCGGAAGACTTCTTCCAAATCAGAACAGGGAAGCAGAGAAACAGAACGCCCCAGATATTCTACACCGGCAAAATAGGAAAACGTCCCTTCCGGCCCCAGATAGGCAACCTGCTGCGGACGTTGCAGAGCGCGCGAGGAAGAAAAAATCTCCCGCCACACTATCCGCAAATGACTTTCCGGCAATGGGCCTGTATTCTCGGCACACAGCGCATCAAGTACTTCTTTTTCGCGAAGTGGCTTGAAAATAATGCCCGTATCTTCTGCCTTGATGCGACCCACTTCAAGACTCAGAAGCGCACGACGGTTCAGCAGCGTTAAGAGTTCCCTGTCAACAGTATTGATTTCCTGTCGAATGCAGGACAAACGCCCTTCCCGTACTTCAGCTTCATCACTCATACCCTATCCCTCACGGATGCTTTCAGGTACACGCATTCCAAAATGACGTCCTGCCGTGTCCAGTGAACAAAGCACTTCATCCCCAGGCTTGAGATTCACCACGCTGATGGACATGCCATCCGGACGCATCAAACGTATGGTTTCTGCATTTTGCAGAAAAACAGCTCCGGAGTGATCTCCCACAATGGCTTCAATAAAGAGCATGGGGCGCACTTCCAGTTTGATACGCCCTACTGTTGTTACTATTGTTTTCCCCTGGGCATCAACAATCAGAACTTCCTGTCCGGCTCGCAGCTCTTCAAGATAGCATGTTCTGTCATCAGGCAGTTGCACATAGGCATGAACAGCGCCGGCATTGATTCTGAAAGGGCGTGCCGCTACATACTCATTATGCTCTGTTTCGGCATGAACAAGGAAACAAAAGGCACTCGAATTGCCCACAAGCATCCCCTGTCCACGTTCCAGCATGCTCACCGTATCAACGCAGACACGATGACCAAGCCCCACAGGCTCAACCCGTGTAATAACCGCTCTTTGCAAATGAGCCTCCTGCTGTACTGTCTTGCACTGCGCCACAATATCTTTCAACTGCATGACAGCTTCCGGCATGACAACAAGCATTTCCACACCCTTTTCAAGAATGCCCGCAGCCAGGCGCGCCTCTTCAAGAGAACCCACCTCTACAGCTACATGTTCACACTGAGCCAGCAGATTCTCTACAGGAATGATTTCCCATCCGCGCGCCAGAGATGCCATTCTCCCAGCATTGAGATACTGTACAAGCGCCTCTTCATCAGATTTTTCCTGCAAAACAACGCTGGGTATTTCATCAACAGAAAGAACAGTACAACGTGCAAGGCTGTTTACCTGCACCACTGTATCAGCAGTCGTAATAATACCATCCACACCAGATTCCAGTGCCAGCGTCACATGCTCCTTCACAAAAGGAACACTTCTGAAATAAATTTTAGACATGTGCTTTTTCAACCCCCCCTATAACCTCATCTACGGTTTTTCCATCATGGACAATACCGCGCAGTGCCCGAACCAGTTCTGTCCGCTGTGGATGTTGAAAAACATTGCGTCCCACAGAAATACCAGCACCACCAGCCTGCACAGAATCATATACCATCTGCAAGACATCGCGAGTGGAATCCATACGCTCACCACCAGCAATGACCACAGGAACACAACATGAAGCGACAACATCGCTAAAAGTATCAGGCGAACCTGTATAGACAACTTTCACAATATCGGCTCCAAGTTCAACACCAACACGAGCGCAGTGCGCCACAATTTCCGGTGCAAAACCATTGTCGATTTTTGGCCCACGTGCGTACACCATGGCCAGTAAAGGTATGCCCCAGTTATCACAGGATTCTGCGACACGTCCCATATCAGCCAGCATCAGGCGTTCATTGGGATCCCCCAGGTTCACATGCACCGAAACCGCATCCGCACCATGTCGAATCGCCTCCTCAACAGTCCCCACGAGTGTTTTGGTATTTCCCGCAGGAGACAGAGCTGTGGATGCTGAAAGGTGAACAATCAAACCAACATCCCGCCCTGAGCAGCGATGCGAACAGCGGATAAGCCCTTTGTGCATCAATACGGCATCTGCGCCCCCGTTAGCCATGTCATTCACAGCCTCACGCATATCAACCAGACCATCCACGGCACCAATAGTCACACCATGATCCATGGGAACAATAATAGCTCTTCCAGTCTCACGATTGATGATACGTTCCAGGCGAACCTGTTTACCAAGGTACATTGTTTTTTTCCTTCCTTTCTGGCGACAGTCAGTGTTTTCAGGGGCACAAAACAACAAAAAAAAGACCGCCGGTACTACACCTGCGGTCTTACAATGGACATCCCTTTCAATACGCTATCAGGGAAGCTCCCGACCACAGGGCTTCATAAAATAGTAGCTAAACCAGAAAGAACCGGAATAGGCAAACTGTGAAGATGTGGTCATACGGAAAGCAAACATGCAACATGCTCCTGATGTTTGCCCAGTTGTACGCCCGACATTCTCCACTGTCAAGCCTTCTCACTCAAAAAATCAAAGCTGCATACGTGACTGCCAGCTTTGCACGGTATTTTTCAGCAGCATGGCAATAGTCATGGGGCCAACCCCGCCAGGTACAGGCGTTATGGCAGCTACTTTGTCTTTGACGGAAGCAAAATCTGCATCCCCCGTCAAGCCCGTTTCGGTTCTGTTAATCCCAATATCTACAATAACAGCGCCAGGCTTGACCATATCACCAGTGATACAGCAAGGGCGCCCCATCGCCAGAAAAAGAAAATCGGCCTGACGGCATTCTTCAGCCAAATTGGGTGTTGCGGAGTGACACAGCACCACCGTCGCATTGCCCATTTCACCAGGACGTGACAGAAGCACACTGAGCGGCTTGCCCACAATATTGGAGCGCCCCACAACAACGGCTTTTTTCCCCGCAACAGAGAGCCCATAACGGCGCAACAGCTCCATCACACCCGCAGGCGTGCAGGGAGCAAAGCCAGGCAAGCCCAGAGACATGCGCCCCACATTGACAGGATGAAAGCCATCAACATCTTTTTGTGGATCAATAGCCTCAAGACAGGCGTGACTGTTCAGCCCAGCGGGCAAAGGAAGCTGGAGTAGAATACCATCTACCGCGTCATCGGCATTCAAATTTCTGATGAGCGTCACCAGGTCAGCCTGTGAAACAGTGGCGGGCAGGCGATGTGGAAAAGAAACAATACCAACATCCGCGCACGCCTTTTCCTTGTTGCGCACATACACTTGCGAAGCCGCATCATCCCCTACAAGAATCACCGCCAGTCCAGGAGCACGTCTCCCTAAAAGAACGTGTCCCTCTACACTATCTTTCAATTCCATCCGGATTGACGCCGCTGTACCTTTTCCATCTATCAGTATCATGATTTTTCCCGTTCAGCGGATTTCAGACGGAGAACGCTGCAAGGCATTTTCTCCGAAAGTCAGAGACAGAAAAGCTCTGCCCTGAATGATTCTTTATAACAAGCCCTGCGTTCTTTTGACAAAGAACGCCCCCTTGGGCAAGCATTATGTTCCGACCAGTTACATAGTCCCCACATACCCCGCATACTCGTATCAAACAACTGGGAAAAACCGCATCACCGGCCGAAAAACTCCCCCTGAGCCGGCATCCCGCATACGCAGGAATGCCCATCGGCAAGGATGCTTTTGTCCGTACCGCAAAAGCCGAGGCACCAGCGGTACGGACATGTATTCAAAGACTACAGACTATTCTTCGCTGCCACCGAGGGAGTAATACTCTGCCATCAGAGGGCCGAAGAATTCGGCATCATCTTCCAGATCTTCTTCAATGCGCAAGAGCTGATTGTATTTTGCAATCCGCTCAGAGCGGCACAGGGAACCCGTTTTAATCTGTCCGGCATTCACACCCACAGCAAGATCGGCAATGAAGGAATCTTCCGTTTCGCCAGAGCGATGCGAAATAACAGTCGTATATGCGGATTCCTTGGCCATTTCGATGGTGTCCATGGTTTCTGTCAGTGTGCCGATCTGGTTAAGCTTTACAAGCACAGAGTTGGCAACGCCTTCAGAAATACCTTCCGCCAAAATAGCAGGATTCGTCACAAAGAGGTCATCACCAACGAGCTGTGTGGTTTCAGAAAGAGCTTGTGTCAGCATGCCCCAACCATCCCAATCGCTTTCAGCAAGACCATCTTCAATGGAAATCAGCGGATATTTGCGGGTAAATTCGGCAAGCCACTCTGTCATTTCGGCATTATTGAGGCTTTTTCCCTCACCACCCAGCACATACTGACCATCTTTGTAAAACTCAGATGCCGCCGCATCAATAGCAAGCGCGACTTCTGCGCCAGGAATGTATCCAGCTTCTTCAATCGCCTTGATAATATAGGCAAAGGCTTCATCATGATTTTTCAGGTTTGGCGCAAAACCGCCCTCGTCACCCACGCTGGTCACATGCCCATCAGCACGGAGAATGGCCTGAAGGGAGTGGAAAATTTCCGCACCCATTCTGAGCGCATCACGGAATGTTTTTGCTCCCACTGGCATAATCATGAATTCCTGAATATCCAGATTGTTGGGCGCATGCGCACCACCATTGATGATATTCATCATGGGCACGGGCAGCATTTTGGCATTGATACCGCCAATGTATTTATACAGGGGCTGCCCAAGAAATGTGGCTGCCGCACGGGCAACAGCCATAGAAACGCCCAGCATGGCATTGGCACCCAGACGGGCTTTATTGTCGGTACCGTCCAGATCAATGAGAGTATTATCGACCTGCACCTGTCTCAGGGCGTCCAGACCAACAATCGCCTCACCGATTTCACCATTCACAAAATCAACGGCTTTTTCAACGCCTTTTCCTCTGTAACGTTTGCCGCCATCGCGCAGCTCCAGAG
>CAMTOM010000063.1 GCA_947074125.1 uncultured Desulfovibrionaceae bacterium | reverse complement strand
TATGTACCAACCCCCGCCACAAGGAATGAAAAAAAGCTGATGTTTTTTTCTTTCCCCCCTGTTCAAGCGCCAAGACTGGCTTATTTAGTAAGCCGATACGGAAATAACGCTGTCCGGTGCAAGGCATCACAGCTTAGCCCTGTGTGCAGCAACCAGTACAGAACGGAATAACCACTCCGTCCTACTAACATCAATGTTCCGGAAACGCATTATGTTAGACAGGCTTTATACTGGCTTTACACTTTCCATTTGATTCAGAAAAAATTTTTGGAGGATTTGACGTTATGAAACTGAAACCACTTAATGACCGAGTATTGGTCAAGCGCCTTGAATCCGAAGAAAAGACCGCTGGCGGTCTTTATATTCCAGATACGGCAAAAGAAAAGCATTCCAAGGGTGAGGTGGTCGCTGCTGGTCCAGGCAAACTGTCTGATGATGGCAAACGCCTTGAGCTGACAGTAAAGAAAGGCGACCTTGTGCTCTTCAACAAATATGCCGGCACAGAAGTAAAGCTGGACGGTATTGAGCATCTGGTCATGCGTGAAGAAGATATTCTCGCTATCATCGACTAATTATTTCACACATCCTTGAGGAGTATATAACCATGTCTGCTAAAGAAGTTCTTTTTGACGTAAAAGCTCGTGAAAAACTGGCACGCGGTGTTGACAAGCTGGCCAATGCTGTAAAAGTAACCTTGGGTCCCAAAGGCCGCAACGTTGTGATTGAAAAATCCTTCGGCGCGCCCATCATCACCAAAGATGGCGTGACTGTTGCCAAAGAAATCGAACTGGAAGACCGTTTCGAAAATATGGGCGCCCAGTTGGTAAAAGAAGTTGCCTCCAAAACTTCTGACAATGCTGGTGACGGTACCACTACCGCTACCATTCTTGCTCAGGCAATTTACCATGAAGGCGTTAAGCTGGTTGCTGCTGGTCGTAATCCCATGGCCGTCAAGCGCGGCGTAGACAAGGGCGTTGAAGCTCTTGTTGCTGAACTTGCCAATCTTGCCAAGCCCACACGCGACCAGAAAGAAATCGCCCAGATCGGTACCATTTCCGCCAACTCTGATGCTACCATCGGTAACATCATCGCTGAAGCCATGGCTAAAGTGGGCAAGGAAGGCGTTATTACTGTTGAAGAAGCCAAGGGACTTGAAACCACAATGGATGTTGTGGAAGGCATGCGCTTTGACCGTGGTTACCTCTCCCCTTATTTCGTGACCAATCCCGAAAAAATGCTGTGCGAGATGGATAATCCCTATATCCTCTGCACTGAAAAGAAAATTTCCAACATGAAAGATATGCTTCCTGTGCTTGAGCAGGTAGCTAAAGTCAATCGCTCACTGATCATTCTTGCCGAAGATGTTGAAGGCGAAGCTCTGGCTACTTTGGTTGTGAACAAGCTGCGTGGCGCTTTGCAGGTTGTTGCTGTGAAGGCTCCTGGCTTTGGTGATCGCAGAAAAGCTATGCTTCAGGACATCGCCATCCTTACCGGTGGTCAGGTTGCTTCTGAAGACATCGGTGTGAAGCTGGAAAATATGGCTCTTTCTGATCTGGGAACCGCCAAGCGTATCGTTATCGACAAAGACAACACCACAATTGTTGACGGTGCTGGCAAAGCTGAAGACATCAAGGCTCGTGTCAAACAGATTCGCGCCCAGATTGAAGAAAGCACTTCTGACTATGACCGTGAAAAGCTTCAGGAACGTCTGGCCAAGCTGGTCGGTGGCGTTGCTGTTGTTCATGTAGGTGCTGCCACAGAAGTGGAAATGAAGGAAAAGAAAGACCGTGTGGAAGATGCTCTGAACGCAACTCGCGCTGCTGTTGAAGAAGGCATCGTTCCTGGTGGTGGTACCGCCCTCATCCGTGTGGCTCGCGTTTTGAACGATATCAAGCCTGCCGATGACGACGAACTGGCTGGCGTGAACATTATCCGTCGCGCCATTGAAGAACCTCTTCGCCAGATCGCACACAATGCAGGCTTTGAAGGCTCCATCATTACCGAACGTGTACGCGAAGGCAAAGATGGATATGGCTTCAACGCCGCTACTGGTGAATTTGAAGACCTCATCAAAGCTGGTGTCATTGATCCCAAGAAAGTGACCCGTACAGCTCTTCAGAACGCCGCCTCTGTTGCTTCTCTCCTGTTGACAACAGAATGCGCCATCTGCGAAAAGCCAGAACCCAAGAAAGAAGGTCCTGCCATGCCCGATATGGGTGGCATGGGCGGCATGGGTGGCATGTACTAGTACATTCTCCTCAAGGAATCTCAAAAGCCGGAGCGCAAGCTCCGGCTTTTTTAGTATCCCACACACTCCAGATATATCTTTCCCCCAGACAAACTCTACCTAGATGCTGCTCTGCCCTCCTCAATAGAAAGACGCAGAAAGCATTACTCTCTGCGTCACCATGAATCAAAACCTGTAGAGCTTAAGCGACACTAAACAGATTATAACCCAACTGAGCAGCCACAGAAGCAACCATCTTCTGGGCACGGACACTATTACCTGCCTCATCCAGAGGAGGAGAAAAAGCCGCTATCCCCATCACACCAGGGACAACAGCAACAAGCCCCCCACCCACTCCGCTTTTCGCAGGCAAACCAACCATATATGCCCAATCGCCAGAGCGCACATACAATCCTTCCATCATCATTTCTGCCAAAATACAGGAGATATTCTCCGAAGAAAGCACATGTTTCAGAGTCAGCGGATTAACGCCCCTGGCTGCCAGAGTCGCACCAAGGGTAGCCAGCTCCAAGGTATTCACCAAGGTTGAACACTGGCGGGTATACACATCACACGCTTCCATAGGATCACAGTACATACTGCCAGCAGCATACAGTAACCAGGCAATAGCACGATTATGGAAATTTGTATTCTGCTCTGAGTCATTCACATCTTCTGAAAGTGCTACATCCATGCTCATAAGCTTTTGCTGCATATCTAAAATCCGCTGCCACCGCTCCTCGCGATTTTTTGCTTTCACCAGGCTCACCGTTGCTATTGCTCCCGCATTCACCAAAGGAGAAAGAGGTTTTCCTTCGTGCAGTTCCAACGCGATAACGGAGTTAAAAGGCAAACCTGTGGGCTCTGCACCAATTTTTTCCTGAACTTTTTGGGTGCCAACATCCTCCAGAGCAAGCGCCAGTGAGCAGACCTTTGAAATTGATTCTATGGCAAAGCGATAATGAACATCTCCCTGAGCAAAAATACCTCCCTCATGAGTAACCACAGCTACCGCCGCAAGATCTGAGGGAACTCCAGCAAGGTAGGGAATATAATCAGCATTTTTCCCACCTTCAGCTTTACCATACAAAGTATATGCCTGTTTTACGGCTTGCCGAATACCATCTTCATCTCTTTTCATAATATGTTCCTCTTGCTGAACAGCACATCAAAGATAAAGGGGAGGAGAGCCAGAGTATTACTCTTTCCCCCTCCCCATGGTCGTCAGAAATGCTTTCGCACTCTTTATACTCCACTATAGCAATTAATTACAGAGTGGATGTCTTCTTCGTCACCTCAGTAAGATTCTGAACCATCTGCACCTGATTGCCTGGCACAGAGGAGAGATTCTGAATACCAGGATGCCCCCCCTCTGCCTGCCAGGTAAAAGGAGCAAAATCGCTGTTTTCATCACGCCAATGTGGCTTGCGCAAACGATAGATAAGCAAAGGAATCAAGCAGAATACGACAGTAAGGCCGATCAAAATCGCAACATATGTCATTGGACTGCCCACGGAAATCTGACTGGGAGGTACAAAGCTCAGTACAAATGCCAGCAATGAACCCACCAGGCCCGCACCACCAACTATCCACATACCAATATTGCCTCCAGGAATGCGATAGGCTCTGGGGCGGTTAGGCTGGCTGTAACGCAGATAAATGGCAGCGGAAAACATGAGGATGTACATAATCAGATAAAGAATAACAGTAAGCTGGCTCAATATCTGGTATGCTGCCTGTACCGATGGCAGAATAACAAAGAGAATGGATAAAAAAGACACAATAAGCGCCTGTAATAAAAGAATATGTGTCGCCATGTCATTCTTGTTGGTATGTTGCCACCAGCGCGGCAGGTAACCAGCCTTGGCGACGACCAGCAAACCGGAAGTAGGACCACCTACCCAAGTGACGACACCAGCCAATACCCCAACCGCCAACGCACAGGCCATTATCGGAGCAAGCCATTCAATGTGTGCCCATCTGAGCATATCCGCAAAAGCAACGAGCAGACTCTGGGTAAGATTGATATCTGCCTGTGGGATGACAAAGGCAATCGCCAGTGTACCCAGAACAAAAATGAGCACTGTACCCAAGGCTGCCAGCATAATAGCTAGAGGATAGTTCCGGTTGGGATTGTCCACTTCCTTGACATGAATCGCATTCATCTCCATACCAGCATAGAAAAGAAAGATACTGGCAGCCAATACAATATTACTAAAATTGCTAAAGTCAGGTATTACCTGATCCCAGGCAAGAGTAATCTGGGGCGCACCACCGCCAATAATATAGGCAAAACCCAATATGATCAGTATCGCAGCCGGAATAATCGTACCGATAATGCCGCCCCATTTGGAGACTTTTGAAAACGTATTCAAGCCTTTGAAAGCAATAAAGGTCGCAAGCCAATAGATGACCAGTACAATCGCCAGCACAAAACCCTTATTCGCCGAAAGTGCCTCATCCCATCGCTGGTCTGGTCCGATAAATGCCAGAGATACCGCGCCAAAGGTAAGTGCAGTAGGAAACCATACAGTAACTTCAATCCATAGCATAAACATCGCCAAAAAAGCCCACCACGGGCCAAAGGCTTCACCTACCCAACGGAATACCCCTCCTTTTTCAGGCCATCCTGTAGCGAGTTCTGCCGCCACCAATGAAACAGGAATCAGAAAAAAGACCGCCGCAAACAAATAGTAAAAAATGGAGCTAAGCCCATATTCTGCCTCCGCAGGTAATCCGCGCAGGCTCACCACAGCCACAATATTCATAACAACCAATGTCATAATGGTCAGCTTTTTCACTGAACCAGACGTCATACGTTGTGATGGTTCTGCCATAACAGTATACTCCCGTAAAAGTTTCAAAACCAATACGTTTCAATTAGGAATGCTTGAAGCTATTCTGCTTGGCGATATACGCTACAGAAGGATGTGCTTTGAGATAAGTAAGGGCATTGCGGAAGTCATTGAGCAGCAGTTGTGCAAAATCCATTTCAAAGCCACGCCGGCACATGAGGCGCATAACAACCACATCCGACATGCCACCGCTCAGGGCAAAAGCCGGAACCTGCCAGCCACGCAAACGCAAGCGTTCAGAAAGATCATAAAGACTGTATCCCGCATCAACACCTTCACGAATACGGAAACAGACCGCCGGAATCCCTTCTTGAGGATTACCACTGCAAAAAAACTCATATGGCCCAAGAGCAGCAATTTCCTTAGCCAGATATTGCGCTACCTGATAGCTGGCAGTATGTACCTTGGTATAGCCTTCACGACCCAGACGCAACAATTCGTAATACTGCGCAATAACCTGCCCCGCCGGACGCGAGAAGTTGATGGCAAAAGTACCAACCTGCCCTCCCAGATAATCCACATTAAAGACCAGATCCTTGGGTAAAGCTGCGGCATCGCGCCAGATCACCCAGCCACATCCCAAAGGCGCCAGACCAAATTTATGTCCAGACGTACTGATGGATTTGACACGCGGCAAACGGAAATCCCAAACAATATCCGGCGCACAAAAAGGCGCAAGAAAACCACCGCTCGCCGCATCCACATGAATATCAATATCCAGGCCACTACGTTTGTGCAGATCATCCAGGGCTTCTTGAAAAAGATGGGGCATTTCATAGCCACCAGTGTATGTCACACCAAAGGTAGGAACAACACCAATGGTATTTTCATCACACGCCTCAAGCATACGCTTTGTATCCATCAGGATATTACCAGGCATCATAGGAATCTCACGAATCTCCACGTCCCAGTAGCGGGCAAATTTATGCCAGCACACCTGTACCGGCCCACAAACAAAATTGGGTTTATCTACAGGTTTTCCTGCTGCAAGACGTTTATTACGCCAGCGCCACTTCATCGCCATTCCCCCAAGCATACAGGCTTCTGAAGAACCAATGGTATTGGTGCCCACTGCCTGACCATTTTCCGGCTGCGGCGCGTTCCATAAATGTGCCATCATATTGACACAGCGCATATCAATAGCGGCCGACTGTGGATATTCTTCCTTATCAATCCAGTTTTTACTGATAGAGATATCCATGAGTTTATGTACATATTCATCATTCCATGTCTGGCAGAATGTCGCCAGATTCTGACGCGCATTTCCATCAAGAAACAGTTCGTCATTGATAATCTGAAATGCAATATCTTCGCGCATTTCCTTATCTGGAAAATGATTCTGTTCCACAACAGTGCGCATCGAAGAGGCACCAAAACGAGAATCAAGATAGCTCTCAGTATTTGATACATCTTTTTTCCACGTACAACTATCTTTCATAATGCTTTCCTTTTTTATAAGTGAATAGCAGAGTCTATATATCTATAATAATACAACTACACATTCTTAATATATACAAATTAAATATTTATCAGCATAACATACTCCATACATAATACTATAAAAATTATATGACATATAAATACTATTATAAATAATATTTATATATAAAAATATATGACACATCAGTATTGATATGTACAAAATAGAACATGTCAATTTAAAATCAATCAATATCTATATTGCATTACGCAAATAGTTATTTATAGCATACACTAATAATAGTATAAATAACATATAATATCATAATACGTAATAATACGAATATATTATCATATATATAATAGATATCAGATATTACATATAGAATAGTAATAAGTATCGTATGACAAAGTAGTATTTATTATATCAGTATTTTATATTCTTGCACTACTACTATATCTGAGCTATCATGCCAAAAACCGATAACAACTAAGAAGGTATTATGAGTATATTTCACAGACAAAAATCATATTCTCCC
Source organism: uncultured Desulfovibrionaceae bacterium (assembly GCA_947074125.1). GTDB lineage: Bacteria > Desulfobacterota > Desulfovibrionia > Desulfovibrionales > Desulfovibrionaceae > JAQVCS01. Next base: position 464 of record CAMTOM010000063.1, on the reverse strand, counting down.
ATACGCACTGGCATCGTCTTGTTTGTTTTTCTGTTCATTTCACTACTATTCACATCTATATCACAAGCCGTTACCCCAGAAGAGCAAATACGTATTGACGCCTTACTCGACACACTTGCCAGTCAGAATGACCTTACTTTCATCCGAAATGGCAGCACACATAGCGCACAGGAAGCTGTAGAACATCTCAAACTCAAACTCCGAAAAGCCGGAAAACGCCTCAACACCGCAGAAGAATTTATAGACTATCTGGCAACAGCCTCTTCCATCTCAAACAAACCCTATCTCATTCAAAAGCAAACTAAGGAAACAGTACCTGCCGGAGCCTTTATTCTCACCATGCTGCGCGACACACCACCACTAAAATAATACAAAGCTATATCTTCCTTATAGGACAGTCAAGCGTACACAAACAAACGAACAAAATATATCCCATACGACAGCATGACCTACTCTTTCATACT
>CAMTOM010000062.1 GCA_947074125.1 uncultured Desulfovibrionaceae bacterium | reverse complement strand
AGCTTCAAGGAGAAAAACGACCAAACCGATACCGAAGTTAAATATCTGAAGCATTTCCGGCCAGATCAGATTTCCCTGATTTTGAAGCCAGGAAAACACAGGTGGAATATCCCAACTGCCAAACGTGATTTCTGCTTTGAGGTGTGGGGAGAAAATACGCGGGATATTATCATAGAAGCCACCTCCAGTAATGTGAGACATTCCCCGAATAGGCATGTCACGTATAAGGTGGCGAATCACTTCGGCATAGATAATTGTTGGGGCAAGCAGAACGTCGCAAACGCTCTTATCGGTGCCTGGGAAGGTGTCGTCTTTTTTCAGACCACTTTGGGCAAGGATCTTGCGTGCCAGAGAATAGCCATTGGAGTGAAGACCAGAAGAGGCCAGACCCACAATGCTATCGCCACTGCGAATGCCTGAACCGTCAATCAGGCGCGTTGAGTCAGCAATACCAACGCAAAAACCTGCAAGGTCGTATTCATTTTCGCCGTACATGTCTGGCATTTCTGCTGTTTCTCCTCCGAGAAGAGCACATTGTGCCTGACAGCATCCTTCAACAATACCATTGATGACGCTGGCTGTTTTTTCCACATCCAGCCTGCCAGTGGCAAAATAGTCCAGAAAAAAGAGAGGACGTGCGCCTTGCACCAAAATATCATTCACGCTCATGGCGACAAGATCTATTCCAACAGTATCGTGCTTGTCGAAGAGAAAGGCCAGCTTGAGCTTTGTTCCCACTCCATCTGTAGAGGAGACAAGTACTGGGTCTTCCATGCCGCCAAGATCTGGACGGAAAAGGCCACCAAACCCACCAATATCTGAAAGGACTCCAGAGGTTTTTGTACGGGCGACCATGTTTTTTATCTGCGCAACAAGGGCATTGCCTGCATCAATATTGACACCAGCTTCGGTATAGGCTTTAGAACGTTCTGAAGACATCTGTCTCTCCTTGCGATATGCTGACAGAAAGAAAGGGTATCAAAAAATCTTCTAATCCCCAATAGGCTTTTTTTACGCTTACTCTTAAAATGGGGTAAAAATTACTCTAACATACTTGTATTGTTCTCAATTATTATCTTAAAGAGAATGTTTTTCATGAGGTGACGAAAAAGAATGAGCGCGAAATTCTGGAAAAAATATGATGCTGATCGGGTGAATTGTCTACTGTGTTCTCACAATTGCCTTTTAGGGGCTGGAGAGCATGGCAAGTGTTTTGTTCGCTATAATGAAGGAGGAGAACTGCGTTCACACGTTACAAATCTTATTTCGAGCACCCATCTTGATCCTGTGGAAAAAAAGCCTCTCTACCATTTTCTCCCAGGAAGCAAAAGTTTTTCTGTGGGGAGTGTCGGGTGTAATTTTTCTTGTGCTTTCTGTCAGAACTTTTCAACTTCACGGATGCCCTCTGATAGAGGGGTGGTACAGGGGAACAGGGTAAGTCCACAACAGATTCTGGATGCCACCCGTTCAGCAAAAGCTGAAAGTATTTCCTATACCTACAATGAGCCAACCATTTTTTTTGAGCTGGTGAGTGAAACGGCAGAACTGGCACTGGAAGCTGGGATACGCAATATTCTTGTTACCAATGGCTTTGCCTCTCCTGCCTGTTTGAAGTCTTTAGGGGGCAGTGTTCATGCGGCAAATGTAGACATAAAAGCCTTCACAGAATCCTTTTATCGTGATTTGTGTGGTGCTCGTCTCAGTCCCGTATTGGATAACGTACAGCGCATGCTGGCTATGGGGTGGTGGGTTGAGGTGACAACACTTGTTATCCCTGGTGTGAATGATTCTGTCGCGGAAATATCAGGATTGGCCTCTTTCATTCATGACTCTCTGGGCGCATCGGTGCCGTGGCATCTTTCCCGTTTTTATGGAGCGTATCGGATGGCGAATCATCCGGGAACGCCTCTTGAGGTGCTGGAACGATGTCGGGATATTGGACGTGATGCTGGTTTGCAGCATGTGTATATTGGGAATATCGCCACACATGCGGGACACAATACGTATTGCCCTTCATGCAAGGAGGACTGATGGGGAGGAAAGGGCGATGTGACGAGGGTATAGGGTGAGCGTGGTTGATGTCATCAGTGTAGCGAGAAACAGGAAGGAGTGTGGTGCTGATGCTGCTTGTCTTTACTGGAGAGGGAAAAGGAAAAACAGCCGCGTGTGTCGAGCAGGCAAATCGTGCTTTGGGGCAGGATATGCGGGTCTGCTTTGCTCAGTTTATGAAGCGCGACGCTCAGGCAGGAGAACAGCGTATATTGCGTACTCTTTTGGGAGAAGATTTTTATTGTGCGGGTGCGGGGTTTTTTCGAAAAGAGGAAGAGCGCCCAGCACATCAAAAAGCTGTGGAAATAACCTTGCATTGGGCTTGGGAGAGAATGGCTTCTTGCGATATTCTTATTTTGGATGAAGCTTTGTATGCGCTTCAGGCGAGCCTGCTTTCCCGTGAAGATATTGAGGCGACGATCAGGCGTGCCTGTGATGCCGATACCCATCTTGTGCTCTCTGGTCGGAATGCACCGGACTGGTTATGTGAGGCTGCTGACTTGGTATCGGAAATCAATGAGGTGAAACATCCCTGGCGTCGGGGTATTCCAGCCATGAAGGGAATAGAGTTTTAATTGCTGTATAAAGGGGGACGGATAATGTCCCCCTTTGCAATGCTATAAAATGCAGGTGCGACTCTAAATTGTTTTCTCTTCTGCTGTTGCAGGTGTTATTTCAGGAGAGAGGAAAAAGGGCAGAGCGTCGTGTACTTTATCACCAGTACCAAAGATATACAGTATATCGCCTCCACAAAGCCTGAAGTCGGCATCAGGTGAGGTGGAGGTTTGATTGTTTCTGTTCACTCCAACAACGGTAACGCCATATTGGCTGCGCAGTTGTGCTTCTGCCAGTGTTTTTCCTGAGAAGGAGGAATCTTCTCCCAGTGTGACAGCATGTAAACTGATGTCTGGTAACTGGCGGATAAGATCACTCACGTCTTCTTCTGCCTCTTCTGCGTGACGCAGACTGCGGAGCTTTTTATACTGCTCATTACGGATGCGTTCGATAAAGCAGTTGATGCGTTGCTGTGGGATAAGGTAATGCGTGAGAACGTGCGAAAACACTTCAAGTGAAGATTCAAATTCTTCAGCAATAACGTCATTGGCTCCCAGATTTTGCAGAGCACCTATTTCTCCAGAGAAACGTGTTCTTGCGACAATGTAGATTGACGGATTCAGGTTGCGTGCCTCAACAATTGTGGCGCGTACCGCCGCAGGATCCGAGATAACAATAGCAAGTACTTTTGCCTGATGGATACCAAGGTGTTCCAGGACAACAGGTTGACTGGCATCACCATGTGAAATGGGTTCTGTGTCACGGTAGCGGGAAATTGTTTCAGGGTTCATTTCAAGAATGCAGTAGGGAATACCTGATTCACGAGCAACTTGTGCCAGATGCTGTCCGCTGACGCCATAGCCAATAATGATCAGATGATCATGTAAACTCGTATGTCCGCTTTCTTCGCTTTCTGCATCAGGAAGGGAGGGAAAGCGTTTTTTGAGCCATTCTGAGAGTTTTGGGGCAACAGCAATCATGCCAGGGGTCAGCATCATGGTACAAATGCTGATCGCAAGGAAAAGCTGATAGTCCTCCTGTACAATGAGGCCAAGAGCAAGACCTGAAGCCGCCAGTACAAAAGAAAATTCGCCTACTTGAGCCAGCGAGAGAGAGGTAACAACAGCCGTACGCAAGGGATAGCCCTGCACGAGAACTGCTGGTAGCGTAAGGAGAAATTTGAGTACGACCAAAAAGAGCGCGGCAGCAAGAAGAGGAATAGCGTGATTGGCAACATACTGTACATTGAGCAGCATGCCCACAGAGATAAAAAAGATACTCATAAAAACATCTTTATAAGGGAGTACGCCAGAGATAACACTCATGCTGTATTCGGAGCGTGCGAGAAGCAGTCCTGCCAAAAAAGCCCCCAGTGAAAGAGAAAGACCAACACTGGATGTTAGCAAAGCCAGTCCCATGCAAAGCCCCAGCGTTGTCAGGAGCAATATCTCGCGATTGCGAGTGCGGACAACGGCACGCATTAATCGTGAGAGAATGAACTTTGCGAAAAGAAAGATACCACCAAAGAGCAGAAAAATTTTCGCCAGTGCCATTCCCATGCTTTGGAGCGAAAGCTCTGAAGTGCCTGCCAGTAGGGGAACCGCAAGGAGCATGGGCGCAACAAGAATATCCTGAAAAACAAGGATAGCCAGAGAAAGGCGACCTGGTGGGGTATTGGTAGTACCGCGTTCCTGGAGGATACGCAGTACAATTGCTGAAGAAGAAAGGGCGATCATGCAGCCAGCAAAAATACCCATCTGAAGGGAGCGTCCCATAAGCATCAAAAGAGTGGTGACGATAAGCAGGGTCAAGCCAATCTGCAAACTCCCTCCTAAAAAAACCGGCTTTTTCAGGCGATTGAGTGCATCCCCAGAAAGTTCCATGCCAATAGTGAAGAGCAGCAGCGCCACACCTATTTCTGCCACCACATCAATGGACTGCGTGTCGGAAACAACCCCCAGCAATGAGGGGCCACACAGAATACCGGTAAGGAGAAAACCGACAGTTGAAGGGAGGCGTATGCGGGCACAGAGAATATTAACGCCGATGGACAGAACAAAGAGAATAACAATGTCGGTGAGTATTGGAGGAAAGTGCATGGCGTACCCTTATGGATAAGCGTTGTCGGTGAAGAAGGGAAGGAGAGTGGTGAGCAGGGAAAACATCCTTATGGACGTTTTCCCTGTTATCGTAGCAACTTTTTAAAAAGTTATGTCTTAAGCTGTCTTGCTACATAGTATTGACAGCGCTGTGACCACAGTACTGTCATCTATGAGAGAGTCTGATGGCATCACTTCTGTGTTTAGCGTGTGAGCTTGCGGAATTTTATTCTGTGTGGCGTGTCCGCACCTTTGCCCAGACGTTTTTTCTTGTCTTCTTCATATTCAGAATAATTGCCCTCAAGGAACGTGACTGTAGAGTCGCCTTCAAAGGCCATGATATGCGTGGCGATACGATCCAGGAACCAGCGGTCATGGCTGATAACGAGGACGCAGCCGGCAAAGTTATCCAGTGCGTCTTCAAGAGCCCGCATGGTGTTGACATCAAGATCATTGGTGGGTTCGTCCAGCAAGAGGACATTTGAGCCAGATTTGAGCATACGTGCCAGATGCAGGCGATTACGCTCACCGCCAGAGAGTACATCTACAGGCTTTTGCTGATCCTGTCCGTGGAAGTTAAAGCGTGTGCAATAGGCACGGGCATTCATGTCTCGATTTCCCAGCTTAATGAATTCGTGTCCTTCACTGATAATGTCATAAACGCTTTTACCAGCCTCAAGAGATTCACGTCCCTGGTCAACATGGGCAAAGCGAACTGTTTCACCAACGGTTACCTTGCCGTTATCTGCTTTTTCCTGATCAGTGAGGAGTTTGAAGAGGGTACTTTTCCCCGCACCATTGGGGCCAATGATGCCTACAATGGCGCCAGCAGGGATAAGAGCATTCACATTTTCCATGAGGAGTTTGTCGCCCATGCTTTTCGTGACATTTTCAAGCTCGATAACGGTCTTGCCAAGGCGTGGTCCTGGTGGAATATAGATTTCAAGATCTGGTGCGCGTTTTTCGCTTTCATGAGAAAGCATGGCTTCATACGCATTGATACGAGCCTTGCTCTTGGCATGACGTCCTTTGGGAGCCATGCGTATCCATTCCAGTTCCCGATTCAGTGTTTTCTGACGTTCAGCTTCACTTTTTTCTTCATTGGCAAGGCGTTTTTGCTTTTGCTCAAGCCAGGAAGAATAATTGCCTTTCCAGGGGATACCGCGCCCGCGATCCAGCTCCAAAATCCATCCGGCAACATTATCAAGAAAATAACGGTCATGAGTGACGGCAATAACGGTGCCAGGGAACGTTGCAAGAAAGCGTTCCAGCCAGGCAACAGATTCCGCGTCAAGATGGTTTGTGGGTTCGTCCAGCAAAAGAATGTCAGGTGCCTGCAAGAGCAGACGGCATAATGCTACGCGGCGGCGTTCACCACCGGAAATTTGCGAGACAGGCATATCACCGGAGGGACAGCGCAGGGCATCCATGGCCATCTCAAGCTTTGCTTCAAGATCCCAAACTTCTTTGGCATCCATCAACTCTTGAACTTTTGCCTGCTTTTCGATGAGAGCATCCATTTCTTCTGGCTCCATCGGTTCGGCAAATCTGGCATTGATAGCTTCAAACTCTTTGGCGATGTCTGCGAGTTCCTTGACTCCTTCTTCCACAATTTCACGTACCGTACGTGTTTCATCATGGAGAGGCTCCTGTTCCAGATAACCAATGGTATAGCCTGGAGCCAGTACAGTTTTGCCGTCAAAATTTTTATCAACGCCTGCAAGGATTTTTAACAGAGAAGATTTCCCTGTACCATTCAGACCAAGAACGCCAATTTTTGCTCCATAAAAATAAGAAAGAGAAATGTCTTTAAGAATCTCTTTTTGACCATGCCGTTTGGAGACGCGAATCATGGAATAAATAATTTTATCTGGTTCGTTACTCATAGTTTCCTCAAAAAATGTCCTGTGGATATGGGCTGAAATAGAATATAGCTTTTCAGTCTACACGCGAAAAAGATAAGTATCAAGAGAAGAGATGCCAGAGCTATGAAGTAAAAAAAGAGCAATATGCTTGCTATGTTATTGTTTTTTATTATCAATTTTATGGTAGGTGGTGACGGTGCTTCTCTCCAGCTTGTTGTGCGGCTAAATGCGTGCTAGAAAAAGCTGGATTTGACTAATGCGTTCTTCAATCTGTTGTCAAAAAAGAAACTGCATACAGTGTGTACTATCGTAAAAAAGACATTGAAGGCCAGCATACAAAAGCGCAAGAAAGGACAACCCATTTCAATTCTATTTTCGCTTTATTTCGTAAACTTCCATAGGTGTTGACATGTATACGTTTGTTGGCACATCATTTCCCCAGGCTGCACTTTGTTCTTACAGTCAGGCTCGCTGGGCTGGAAATACGCTTTATCTTTCTGGACAGATAGCTCTGAACCCCAAGAACGGTTCTATTGCTCATGGAGATGCCGCTGCCCAGACAAAGCAGGTGCTCAATAATATTATGGCAGTGCTGTCTGCGGCTTCGCTAACTCCTGCGGCTATTGTTCAAGTAACAATATATCTTGTGGATATACAGGACTTTGCTGCTGTGAATGAAGTGTACGCCACATTCTTTTCTGAGCCTTTTCCTGCTCGTTCCTGCGTCGCTGTTCGTGCGCTTCCCAAGGGATGTCGTATTGAAATTGATGCGGTTGCCTATAAATCCTGATTTTTCAAAGAAGTAGCTATGCTCCATGCTCTGAGTCTTTTTGTTATTGTCTATGTATGTTTTCGTTGCGTTCTTTTTTTGCCTGTGCACTGGCTGTGGCGTGTATTGTTATGCCTGCTTGTTGTCATATGTGGCGCAAAACTGACAGTTTTCTGGTATC
>CAMTOM010000061.1 GCA_947074125.1 uncultured Desulfovibrionaceae bacterium | reverse complement strand
GCTGTTGCATAGGAAATTCTCGTTCAGGATGGTATGTTCACGCGCATTGACTACGAAGAAATGCTCAGGCAGGCACAAGATAAACGTGAGTTGGTGCAAAAGAAACAGGCATAAGAATATCCTGCTCCCTCAAAAATTTTCTCCTTTTTTCCGGTATACTTTGCGATAGGAAATGGGGGAAATACGGGATATTCCACTTGACATATACATCTATTCGACTATCATACCTGACTTGCATGATATTTTATGCGCAATACGCGCTTTTTATGGAGGCATCTCATGGCAGATCTGCAAAATGCTACTAAAACCACAGATGGTGTGGTCGTTAATGGTTTCGTACTCTCTCCTGTTGTGGAAAAGTGCGAGGGATGTGAACGCATCCGTGAATTCGAGGGAGAAAAATTTTGCTCCAGCTACCCCACCCCTGAACGCAAATGGACTGGCGGTCGCTGCAACTTCGCAACACATGTCAAGGCACAAACAGCCGCAGCAGCCAAGGTGAACCCACTGAAGGCTTCCAAGCGCGCAGCCAAAGGTCGCTAGACCTTACGACATACACAGGAGAGCATATTGCAGGCAGCATATATCCAGCTCCCACACATGCTTCTCCTGTAGACTTCCAGAGGTTTTCCAACAGAAACGCCAATGGGCTCCTTCAAGGCTGCATCTCGCAGCCTTTTTACTTGATACTTGGGGAAAAACTTCATGCGCGACACCTGTATTGCCCACATCGCACAACAGCACAAGGAAGTCATTGCGCTTCAGTCGGCACTCACCTCTTTTCAAGCCCTGGGGCCAGACAATGGAGGAAAAGGCGAAGCGGAAAAAGCAGCCTTTGTAGAAGAGGCATTACGCAAAGCTGGTGTTACAGATTTTCTCCATAGCAACGCCCCTGACGAACGCGTTCCCTCTGGCATACGTCCCAATCTTGTTGCACGCATTACCGGAAAATCCCCCCGAACACTCTGGATATTTTCACATCTTGATGTTGTCCCGCAAGGCGATATCAACCTCTGGAAACACGATCCTTGGACTGTTCAGGTTGACGGTGACACCTTGACGGGACGCGGCGTGGAAGACAATCAGCAAGCTATTGTCAGCTCTTTGCTCACAGCAAAAGCACTCTCACCCCATCATGCCATACCCTAACTTTCCCTCGGTCGTGTCCTTCTTGCTGATGACGAAACAGGCAATGCCGACGGTCTGCAATACCTGCTGCAAGAGGCTCCAGCACTTTGTTCTCCTGATGACCTTTACCTTGTGCCGGATGCTGGCTCTACTGACGGCGCTGCCATAGAAATTGCGGAAAAGACCCTGCTGCAACTGGAATTTTCGATCACAGGCACACAGTGTCATGCGGCAATGCCCCAACAGGGAAACAATTCCTTCACAGGAGCCGCCACTTTGGCACTTCTTCTTGAAAAAGAATTGCACGAAGATTTTCCGCAAAGCAATTCCCTTTTTCAGCCTCCATTTTCTACATTTATACCCACACGCCATGAGGCCAATGTTCCCAATATCAACACCGTCCCCGGACACGATCGTTTTTTTATGGACTGTCGTATCCTGCCAGGTATCAACGCTGATGATGTTCTGTTCAAAATCAATGAGAAGTGCCAGCGTGTTGCCACCACAAGGAAGCTCAATATCAGCATGCGTACGGTACACCGCCTTGATGCCGCACAGGAGACATCGCCAAAGGCTCCCATCATTACACTCTTAAGCAAAGCCATTCACGAGACATATGCTCTTCCTGCACGCACAATAGGCATTGGTGGCAATAGCTTCGCTTCTTTGCTGCGCCATAAGGGCATTCCTGTCGCGGTATGGGCACGCCTGTGCAATACCTGTCATGCTCCCAATGAGCGCGCGCTCATCTCCTCCGCCATTGGTGATGCCCAGGTATTCACCAGAATCCTTTTTACCCCTGCTCTCTAACCATGTCACGCTCTCTCTTTGACTGTATCGTTATTGGTGGCGGCCACGCGGGTTGCGAAGCAGCCATGGCACTGGCACGCCTCGGACATAAGACCCTGCTTATCACGGGCAATGTTGACCGCCTTGGACACCTTTCCTGCAATCCAGCCATTGGCGGACTGGCAAAGGGACATATGGTGCGGGAAATTGATGCCTTGGGCGGCATGATGGGGCTATGGGCTGATGCATCCGGCATACAGTTTCGGACACTGAATATGAGCAAAGGCCCCGCAGTACGCGCAACACGTGCCCAGATAGATCGGGATGCCTACCTTCGCGTTGTGCGCCACAGCCTGTTTACCCAGCCACACCTTACCATCTGGCAGGATACCGTACAGGAAATCCTTGAAGAAGGGGGGCATGCTTCTGGTGTGCGCACAGCACTCGGACGCACCTTTGCCTCATCCATGGTCTTGCTTTCTTCGGGTACTTTTTTAGCCGGTCTTATCCATATTGGCATGACCCAAATTCCTGGCGGACGCTTGGGAGACGCACCAAGCAGTGGACTTTCTGAATCCTTGCGCTCTTTTGGTCTGCAACTGGGACGCCTGAAGACGGGCACAACACCACGGCTCCTCCGCTCTTCCATTGATTTTTCCCGTATGGAAGAACAACAAGGCACAGAACCCATCCCCTCATTCAGTTTTCATGGCGCAAAACCGCACCTGCCACAAATATCCTGCCATATTACCTGGACTACAGAACAAAGCCACGACATTATCCGATCCGGCTTTGACCGTTCTCCTCTCTTTACTGGCGTAATTCAAGGGACGGGAGCGCGCTATTGTCCCTCAATTGAAGACAAGGTTGCTCGTTTTCCCCATCGTGAACGCCACCAGATTTTTGTTGAACCTGAGGGGCTTGAAAGTCCAGAATGCTATGTGAATGGCATCTCCACAAGCCTCCCTTTGGATATTCAGCTCGCCATGCTGGCCAGTATTCCTGGACTGGAAAATGCCGTCATGCTCCGACCAGGCTACGCCATTGAATATGATTATGCTGATCCTGCGCAACTTAAACCGACCCTTGAAACAAAAGCGCTGCCAGGTCTGTGGTTTGCCGGACAAATCAACGGTACTTCCGGCTATGAAGAAGCTGCCGCACAGGGATTGTGGGCTGCCCTCAATATTTCTCGTGCGCTGCGCGGTGAACCTCCTTTCCTGCCCCGACGCGATGAAGCCTATATGGCGGTTCTTGTGGACGATCTGGTTACACTGGGTACAGAAGAACCATATCGCATGTTCACTTCCAGAGCAGAGCACCGTTTACTCTTGCGCGAGGATAATGCAGACAGTCGCCTGACTCCTCTTGGACACGAACTTGGCCTTGTGGGAGAGAGACAATGGCATATTTTTCAGGAAAAACAGACTCAGGCTGCCACCCTGAAAGCCTCTCTTGAACAAACACGCCTGAGCACTGAACAGCTTAACATGTTTGACAATGAAGGACAAAAAAGCGACAATTCCTTTGTTGGGCATACCTTGGCGGAACTTTTGAAACGTCCGGACGTTACACTCGAACACGTACTGACCTTCCTGCCTGATGCCATTACCTGTTTTGCTCCCGATATTTGTGCGCTTGTGCAGACTGATATTAAGTATGCAGGCTATCTGGATCGCCAACGACAAATGGTTGCCAGAGGAGCCCATCTGGAAATGACGCCTCTGCCAGAAGCACTGGATTATACTCAAGTCGCCGGACTTTCACTGGAAGTAGTGGAAAAACTTTCCAAAATCCGACCCGTGACACTCGCACAGGCCGGACGCATTTCAGGAATCACACCGGCTGCCATTGCGTGTTTGGAAATCATTTGCACAAGATCGGAGAGCTTCAAGGAAAAAAATATCGCAGGAATATGTCATGACACCACAGATTTATATTCTTCTTGCTGTTGCTGCTTTTTTAGTTATTGCATCTGCTTTCCTCTGGAAGCCTCTTCGCAACTTTCTGCTGCACGCTGAAGCCCGTCGAAGAAACATGCATATTACCAAAGATATCGTTGATACAGCGATGCTCCAGCGAAGCACCTTTTCTCTGGAATCTTTGAATGGCATCCTGAAAGGAACTGTTATCTCAGGCATTCCCCTTGCCATCAAGAATGGTCATTTGCAGGTAGATGTCATCAAATCGTTTGGTTCCTCGCAATGGCAGGGCATGAATGTCCAGGTCTTCTTCCGCCTCATGGATGATCAGAAAAACTCTACATCCTACCAATTTACCTCACGCATTCTCCGCCTGGAACCTTCCAATGATTCACTTCTTCTCACGCTGCCCCTGCCCAAGCTCCTTGCATCAGGCCAGCGCCGCAACTTTTTGCGCGTCAATCCCTCGCAGGACACCCTATTAGCCCTTGGTTTCTGGCTTTTGCCTGGAGATGCGCCTCTGCCTACTTCCTACAAATCACTCAATGAAGCACACCTCTCCTATCGCCCAGAACGCAATCACTCTTCCATTTCTCTCGAAAACATCTCCGCTGGTGGTCTGCGCCTGCGCCTGTCTGAAGAAGATCTGAAGACACAGGAAGAAGTTGACCTGGGTACACAGGTGCTGTGCTTGCTGATGCTCAAAACAGATGAACATATGCCCCCTCTTGCCTTATGGCTCATGGGCACTATTACCAATATCAAAAAACAGCCTTCACAACAGCAAGAAGCACAAGTGGGCATACATTGCACACACTGGGCGCAAGCCATGAATAATGATGTCGCTATTTCCTGGTTTAATACCAGTAAAGATCGTGGTGTTCCCCCTCTCTTTTCCTGGGTTATCCGCCACGATTTGGAACAACAGGCAATTGTTTCCTGACAGACTGTTCCCTGCATGAATAATACTGCCACTCTCAAAGCGCCAGTATTGCACATGCCAGACAGCACAACTTCCTCCGGAAACATATTCCGGAATAATAGTGTGATGCGCATACGCGCCTTGCACGATACAAGATACCAATAACCAAAGGAGATTGTTTTGGACGGAGGCTCCGAAAGTCACAGTACACTCTGGTCGCGCCTTGGAAAACTGTTTTCACGACGCGACGACGAAGAATTTTTAGAAAAAGCCATTCTGGAAGCCCGCGCGGAAGGCACTGTTGCAGCAGAAGAAGAATCCATGCTGCTCAGTATTTTACGCTTTAATGATATGCAGGTACAGGATATTATGATCCCGCGCACGGATATTCACTGTATTTCTGAGGAAGCAACACTGGCAGATGTTGCCAGAACCATTGTAGAATCAGGTCATTCCCGTATTCCTGTATACAAGGAAACACGAGACAATATCGTGGGCATTGCTCACGCACGGGATCTTCTACGCTATCTGCTCGACCCCTCCGCACAAGCACACCCCGCTCAAAACGTCATGCGAGATCCTTTCTTTGTACCGGAAACGAAAGGAGTTCGTGACCTTTTACAGGAATTTCGCTCCCGAAAACTTCATATCGCCATTGTCCTGGATGAATATGGTGGCACTTCGGGTCTTGTTACCATCGAAGATGTCATTGAGGAAATTGTCGGCGATATTGAAGATGAGCATGATGCCCCCAAAGAACAGGATATTCGTATCCTGGGAGATGCTCACTTTGAACTTACAGGACGCGCTTTCCTCGAAGACTTGCAAGAGCTGGATATTATTTTGGAGTCTGATGAAGTGGACACCATTGGTGGCTATTTGAGTATGCTTGCAGGACATGTGCCTGTCAGCGGAGAAAACTTCATTATCCCCCCCTGGCGCTTTCTGGTAGAAGAGGCCGATGCAAAAACCATTCGCCGTATTACCGTTACTCCCGCAGAACCTGATGAGGAACAAGCTTCACCTTTATGAGTAGCACCGCTCTTTTCTCTTCTTCGCTCTTCTGGGGCATCACAGGCGCGACAGGTCTCTGTCTGGGCTTTCCCAATGCTTTTGCCCATGTGCCCCCCATGGTTCTTCTCTACCCGCTCGCACTCACACAAATCGCCTTTGCAGCACCTGGCATTGGTGCGGCCTTTCGACGAGGCTGGCTCTGCGCCATACTGGCGCATATTCTCGTTCTGTATTGGGTCGCCATCCCCCTACAGCGTGTGGGGCAACTCCATTGGGTCATGGCAGGAGTATGCGCACTTTTTGTGGCAACCATACTTGCCTCTTCAGGAGCCATCTTCAGTGCTATCGCCGCAACGCTCCGTAAAGAATCGCCCCTGCGCACAGCACTTACTCTCGGACTGGCCTGGTATCTGTTAGAAATCCTCTATTCTTTTGTTGCTGGTTTTCCCTGGATGTCCCTGCCTGCGGCGTTTGCACCCTGGCCCATCGCTCTTCAGGGAGCATGGATTATGGGGAGCGATGCCCTCTCAGGAAGTATGGCCGCACTTGCAGTCCTTCTCTTTTTAAGCTCCCGCTATCCAAGTGCCCGCATTGCATGGCCACTTCTTCTTTGCCTCCTCTTGCTGCCTGGGATTATCCGCTTTTATCTCTACCTTCCTCCTCGCGAAGCTGCGGCACAGGATGTTACTGTTATCTTTGTTGAAGGCAATGTTGACCAAAATGAGAAATGGGATCCCGCTTTTCAGCGCAACAGTGTCGATACCTATTTACGCCTTACTGAAGAAGCCCTTGAAAAATACAGAAACAATTCTCTTCAGGAGCAAAATCCTGCGGACATTACTTCTTCTGCCACAGTACCATCAAATAATGGGGAACCCTCGCTTCCTTTAGTGATCTGGCCAGAAACCGCAACACCTTTTCATTTTCAAAGCCACGAAGAGCATACCCCCCGCATTCTTTCCTACATACGGGAAAAAGGATTTCCTCTTATTCTGGGAAGCCCCGCCTACACCAAGTCTGAAGGCAATACGGAAATTTTTAACAGAGCCTATCTCTTAAGTGAGCAGGGAAAACTCCTGAGTTTCTACGATAAACAATATCTTGTGCCTTTTGGGGAATACCTTCCCACATGGCTCGACTTTCCCGTATTGCGCCCTTTACTGCAGGGAGTTGGCATTTATTCACGAGGTAAATCTGAAATGCCGCTTTATTGGCGCGATATTGCCATCGGTATGCTGATTTGTTATGAAGCTGTCTTCCCTGAACTGGCACAAAAACGTGTTGCGAATGGTGCCAATATCCTGCTTGATATCAGCAATGATGGCTGGTTTGGCGAGTCCTTTGCTCCTGAACAGCATTTGTACCTGACAGTTCTGCGCGCCATAGAACAGAATCGCTGGCTTTTACGCGGTACCAATACGGGGATTTCCGCTGTTATTGATGCGCAAGGACGCCTTCATGCTCCAGGAGGACGCAATAAAGCACAAGCTCTTATTGCCAAAGCGCAAACAAGCTCTTTGAAGAGTCCCTATCATTATGTGGCTCCCTATCTCCCTTATGTCGCGACAGTTCTCTTTTTCTTCCTTTTTCTGACACGCCGTCGCACAATAACCTATTCCAACCGCTAACCCACACATTATTATGCTGCAGCTCACAGAATTACGTCAACAAAGTCTGACCCTATCCCAACGCTTTACTGCTCTTTGGGGGCTTCTTTACCCTACCTGCCAGTCAACAGCGCTACCAGGAAATCGAACCAGACTTTTCGCATCCTGATGCATGGAACAATCATGAAAA
>CAMTOM010000060.1 GCA_947074125.1 uncultured Desulfovibrionaceae bacterium | reverse complement strand
AGCCACACTCATGGCGACCCGACGCGAGGGGGCAGAACGGGGACACGGGTGCCGAGAAAGCAGGGGAAACCGGGGCGTGTAAGCGAGGAAAAAGAACAGGTCTGTAACCACACAGGGGTAAATTCCCGACGCGAAGCAAGCGTGTTTTGTGGCGGGAGCCCATAATCGACCTCATCAATTCACAAGAGCAAATGTTTAAAAGAATATCTGTCCTACCCTGTGCCCTCCGAACATTCTCTTCCAGCACAAAGCAAAGCTGGGCATCTTGTAGTTCATTTCCCAACGTAAGCCAAGCGCAAACACAACACAAAAGCTCTCACGAAAACAGCGTGAAAACACTTTAAAACGAAGTCTTTTTAGGCTAGAATCAAGACATACCCGACAGGCAGAAAGATACATACTTTTCAGATAACGCAATCTTTCTTAAGGAAATATCCCTCAAATACTTGTTAGTGTTCGCCACCTTGTTTTTATTTTTCCAATGCTAAATTCCATACTCACCTCTCCCAGACAAGGAGCATTTTTTATGAATGTTTTACTTATCAATGGCAGTCCCAAGAAAAATGGATGTACCTTTACCGCACTTTCTGAAGTCGCTGGAAACCTTGAAAAACATGGCATCAGCACAGAAATTTTCCATATAGGCACGCGCCCCATATCTGGTTGTATTGCCTGCGGCAAATGCGCATCCACAGGACTCTGTATCATGAAGGATGATCCGGTAAATGACTGTATTGAGCGTCTGAAAAATGCTGACGGTCTTATTGTTGGCTCTCCGGTCTATTATGCTGCCCCCAATGCCAGTGTTTGCGCACTGCTTGATCGTGTGTTCTACTACAAAAGTGCTCCCTACCGACTTAAGCCCGCTGCGGCTGTGGTAAGTTGTCGGAGAGGTGGTGCCAGTGCCGCTTTTGACAGGCTGAATAAATATTTTACCATTGCCCAAATGCCTGTGGTTGCCTCAAGCTACTGGAATTCTGTTCATGGCAATACCCCTGAAGAAACACGACAGGATGCTGAAGGCTTGCAGGTCATGCGCACCCTTGGAGACAATATGGCATGGCTGCTCAAATCCATTGCCGCCGCCAATATCCCCAAACCAGAACAGGAAACAAAAATCTGGACAAATTTTATCCGCTAGAAAATATATTCAGCTTATGACAACATAGCGAGAATACTGAATTCCGTGCTGTTATTCACCGTAGCAGCACGGATGGTCTCGTATAGATTGTGAGCACATCTTGCCAGTCCGTAAACCATAACTACTTTTACTACAGTATTTTTTCAGGAGAACTGACAATGCCCATGTTTGATTTTGTCTGCGAAGCTTGCAAGAGCCGCTTTGAAGAATTGGTACGGGATGGGAACAATCCCACATGCCCCCAGTGCGGCAGCCAAAACACCACACGACAAATGAGTATTCCAAGCCCTCTCAAGACTGGCGCTTTCCCCTATCCTGTTAAACCAGGTGCCGTACATCCGCTTGCCCAGAAAATGGCGATGGGAAGTGCTGGAGCCAATCCCTGCGCCACATGTCCTTCAGGAACGGGCGGGTGTGGTGGAGCCTCACCATGTGGCTCTGCCGAATAGGAAAAGATTCGCTTTATACATTAAGGCTTATACCTTTATGGCAACACATACGCTTTCGTCTGCGTTGCAACAGCTTGCAATTACCTTTTCCTTTCCCTAAATTCAAAAAAACATCCTGAAGAATGGAGGAAAGACGCACATGCTTTGCAGTATGACTGGTTTTGGTCGCTGTCTTATAGAAAACGCCGGACTGACCCAGCAATGGGAAATAAAAAGCGTTAATAGCCGCCATCTTGATCTTAAATGGCGCCTTCCTCTTGCCGTTCGCAACTTTGAACCGCATTTGGAAAAGGTGGTACGCCGTTTTGCCGGACGAGGGCGCATGGATATCAGTCTGACATTACGTTATGATGCAGACAGTGTTCCGGCTCCTCTCTTTGATGCCCCACAAGCCTCCGCCATGCTGGGCGCGCTCCATGATCTTGCTGCTGCTCGCGGTGAAACCTTTCTTCCTGATTACAATTCTTTGCTTTCACTTTCTTTTCTCTGGACAGACAATACCGAAGATCGGGACGATGACCTCCCCGAAAGGCTGGCACAAGGTCTGACAGCCGCTCTGGAAGACTGGAATGAATCGCGTATACGCGAAGGACGCGCTCTGGCAGCAGACATCACTGCCCGCATCTTGCGTATGGAAGAATGGGTCGGCTGCATCGAAGAACGCGCTCCGGAAATCCGCGAAGAACGTACTGAAGCCCTGCATACCCGTCTGTCAGAAGGATTGCGCCAATTCAGCACAGAGCTGGAAGAATCCCGCTTCCTGCAAGAAATCGTTATTCTGACAGACCGGCTGGATGTGAGTGAAGAACTCACACGCTTGCATACCCACCTGGAACGTCTGCGCGAACTGCTCAGTCAGGGCAAAGATGCGGGACGCCGCCTTGACTTCACGCTGCAAGAGTGTTTCCGAGAAATCAATACCTGTGGCAACAAGCTCCCTGATGTGCAGCTTTCACGCCTTGTTGTGGACTTTAAGAACGAACTGGAAAAGTGTCGGGAACAGGTACAAAACATCGAATAAGGTATCATGCAAAAGCAACGTCTTATCAATATCGGTCTGGGCAACTATGTTCTTGGCGAGCGTGTTGTTCTTATTGTCAATCCTGCATCTTCGCCCATGAAACGTCTGCGTGAGGAAGCCAGGGCAGAAGGTCGGCTTGTGGACGCCACTCAGGGTCGAAAAACAAGATCCATTATGGTAACAGATTCAAACCATATTATTCTTTCATCCATCCAGCCGGAGACCATCCGCCAGCGCTTCTCTCAGGAGGAAGATTCATGAATACGCCACGCGCGGGCATTGTCCTTGTCATCAGCGCTCCATCAGGAACAGGCAAGACAACGCTTGTCAAACGCCTTCTGGAAGAATTCCCCAATATTGGCTATTCTCTCTCCTGCACGACACGTCCCCCACGCGAAGGTGAAATCGACGGGCAGGACTACACTTTTTTGAGCAAAGAAGATTTTGAAGCGCGCCGCGATACCGGATATTTTGCAGAATGGGCTGAAGTCTATGGCAATTACTATGGCTCACCACTCCCCCCCACAAGAGAAATGCTCGCACAGGGGCGCGATGTTCTCTTTGAAATTGATGTTCAGGGCGCTGCCCAGTTACACCTCACCATTCCAGAAGCGCTTTGTATTTTTATTCTGCCTCCCTCACTGCCCACACTCGCACATCGCCTGCACACACGCGGCAAAGACTCTGAAGAAATTATTGCAAAACGCCTTGCCAGTGCCCGTCGGGAATTGCAGGAAGCACACTGGTATACTCACTGGATTATCAATGATGATCTTGATACCGCCTACGCAGAGCTGCGCGCCACCTACATGGCAGCAACACTCGCCCCCCGACTTTGTCCGCAGCGCGTACACAGGCTTCTCAATGAAACAACAGGAGAGAAATAATTATGGCAGAGCTGATCGTTGCTCTTGATACTCCGGATATCACTCAAGGTCTCACACTCGCACAACAACTTCAGGGAGTTGTCCCCTGGGTAAAAATTGGTTTGGAACTCTTTACCCTTGGTGGTCCGGAGACGGTAAAGGCCTGCAAGAAGATGGGTTTTAAAGTTTTTCTTGATCTGAAACTCTATGACATTCCCAATACCGTTCGAGGTGCTGTGCAGGCGGCTGCGCGTATGGGAGCGGATATGCTCACGTTACATACGCAAGGAGGTGAACGCATGTGCTGTGCTGCCCGCGAAGCGCTTGATGAGCACGCAGAAAATACACCTCTTCTCTTTGGTGTTACCGTTCTCACCAGTATGCACAATGGTGAACTGCCAGGCTATACAGGAAATATCAATGAATTTACTGTCCAGCTCGCTCATGCGGCTGCCGCATGGGGACTGGATGGCGTTGTCTGTTCAGGACATGAAGTAACAACAATAAAGATGTCTTGCGGGCCTAATCTCCTCTGCCTGACACCAGGCATACGCCCCGCTGGCACGGAAGGTAATGATCAACACCGCATTATGACACCCGCACAGGCCATGCTCTCCGGCACTGATTTTCTTGTGGTAGGTCGTCCCATCACACAAGCTCAAGATCCCGTACTGGCAGCGCAAAATATTCTGGCAGAAATGGATACCCTGCAAAACTAAACAAGTAACAGTATACCAAAGAAAGAGCATCCATGCTGAATCCTTTCTCTCCATTGGGCAATCCCACGCTTTTGTACACTACGCTAAAAGCTACAAAAACACCTTGCGGCGTCTATTCCACGCCTTCTTCTTTCCTGGAATCACGCCCATCCTCCCTCGCAAAAAATCCTGCTTCAGAAAAAACTCCTGCTCTTCAACCTCAAAAAACGTACTGGTTTGTAGAGCAGGATGAAAACAGGTACACGGCTCGCCTGCTCAGTCAACATTTTTTCCCGAAAAACATCAGACAGGATGTTGATGCAGAAACATTCCAGCAAAGTTTTACGCCCGAAGAAAATATTTATCAGACAATTGTCAAACCACGTCAGGAGAAATTGCGTACCTATCTCCACGATGGCGAAACACATAGTGCAGAAAAAGAATATTTTACTGCTGCATTTGCCTACCAGCAGGCTCTTGAGCTGGATAATGACAATATCCCTGCCCTCTTGGGACTTGCCCTCTGTTTCATCCACCGTGCAGAAACAGACGGTATCAACAGAGTCTTACGCCGTTTGCTCCGTAATATAGCGCTATGGGATGAGGAATATCGCCCCTTTGTCGAAAATTTTGCCACAGCATTACGCGAACAAAAATATTTTCCACAAGCTGTGGCTCTTTACCGTCATGCCTTGCAACGTCACCCTCAAGAAATAGCCTTCCACCTCGGTTTGGCACGAGTTCATCTGGAACAGGGGCTGACAGAACCCTGTCTGCGTCATATCTTTATATGTCTCGACCTGGAATCACAGCACGATGGCGCGTTGCAATTCCTGCTCTGGTTACGGGAACACAATCTTATTCCAGCTCGCTTTTCAGAGAGGGCTGCCACACAACTACAACACCTTGCCAGTGATACTGTGACGCTATGAAAACCTGGAATTTTCGTCCCTCCCCCCCCTCTCTTCCCGATAATTCACTCGCTGAGAAGCTCCAGGTTTCTCAGACGCTTCTCTCTATTTTATGGGGACGTGGATTCACAGAATATCATGATCTGGAAAACTTTCTTACCGCCAGTCTGCGTCACCTCACTCCCCCCCAGCAATGGCCAGGTTTCCCCGAAGCCGCACAAATACTGGCACAAGCATTGTGTGCAGGAAAAAAGCTCGCCGTTTGGGGAGATTATGATGTTGATGGCATCACAGCTACCACTTTGGTACTGGATGTGCTCGAAGCGCATCATATAGAGGCGCTCTGGCACCTTCCAGACAGGCATAGTGAAGGCTATGGTCTCAATATTCCCGCCATTGAAATGCTCGCAGCACAGGGAGCTGAAATACTCCTGACCGTTGACTGTGGCATCTCTGACGTTGCGGCGATTGCACGGGCACGGGAATTGGGAATGACTGTTGTATTGTCTGACCACCATTTACCCCCCAGTGAACTGCCTCCGGCACATGCCATTTGCAATCCGCGCCTTGATCCTGAGCAAAGCCCCTGTGTCCACCTTGCAGGTGTCGGGGTTGCTTTTTTCCTGATGGCGGCACTCAACCCTCTTCTCACAGAGCACACTGGTGTACGTTACAAGATGGATGCCGTACTTGACCTTGTAGCATTGGGAACACTGGCTGATATTGTCCGCCTTTCTGGAGAGAACCGTCTTTTGGTAAAAGGTGGTCTGCGCGCCATCGCCAACGCAGCCCGCCCTGGCATGGCAGCCCTCAAAAAAGTGAGTGGCATTGAAGAAAATGCCCCCCTCAGCAGTGGACAGGTTTCCTTTCGCCTTGCGCCACGTATCAATGCCGCAGGACGTATGGGACATGCTTCGCTTGCGCTGCACCTTTTACGTTCTCCCACAATAGCAAAAGCGCTCCCCCTCGCAGAACAACTGGATACCCTCAATACCGAACGGCGTCAGGAAGAAGAGCGTATTTTTGAAGAGGCAAAAGAACAGGCACAAAACCACATCACACAAGGACGTATGGGACTTGTGCTCCATAGCCCCCAATGGCATTCTGGTATTATCGGTATTGTCGCCTCACGCATTGCAGAAGAGTTCTCCCGCCCAACCTTTATTGTATGCGATGATAACAACACGCTCAAAGGTTCGGGGCGTTCTTTTGGAGAATTCCACCTTCACGCAACTCTGACAGAAATACAGGCACACATGCTCAGTTTTGGAGGACACCGTATGGCAGCAGGATTACGTCTTGCGCCAGAAAAACTTCTCTCATTTACTGATGCATTTGATGCTTGCGTACAAAGCTTTTTTGGCAATACGCCACCACAAGAACAACTCCTTCTTGAAGGAGAACTTGATTTTTCCCATGCTGGTTCAATGGCATTTGTAAAAGAGCTAGAAATGTTGCAGCCTTTTGGCCCGGGAAATGCTGAACCCGTATTCGCTTCACCCATACTGACCATTCAGGAACGCCGTCCCCTTGGGCGCAATAGTGACCATATTCTCCTGCACCTGCGAGATGAAAGTACCCAGAGGACACTTCAGGCAAAAGCCTGGCGGCAGGCAACAACCTTCCCGCCGGAAATGTGTGGTCAAAAAATACGTGTAGCCTATTCTCCGCGTCTGGACATGTACAATGGTATTCCCTCCATTGACCTTCACATCAGAGATTGGCAACCTGCCACCCCTGATCAAAAATCAACGAGGACATTATGATCTGCCCACACTGCCACAGAGAACAGGGTTCACAAACATCTCCCTGTCCACACTGTTCTGACGCCCATACGGCGCAGAAAACAACACCCACAGAAAAAACACAACAGCCCATACAACCGGAAGTCATACACAATACCCGCCATTCCCCCTTTGATAACAACCCTTTTTCCACATCGCAAAACAGCGATTCTGGTCAAGTGCAATATTCTTTCATACAATTTGGGAATCTCACAGAAACGCCCAATGCACGCTTACTCCTTCTTCCCCCTTTCATAACACTGGCTCTTACTCTGGCTGCGGCTTTCTCATATGGATTTTTGGGAGCCATCGGTTTCCTTTTTTTCTACACTATTGGCAGCATTATGGGCTTTGCCTTAAAATGGCGCGGATTCCTCAAAGGTGTCTGGCTTAACCCCTGGCTTGTCCGTATCGCTGTCTGGGGAGGATCCTGGCTGCTCGTCAGATTTTTTTCATAACAAATTCTTAGCATATCCATGAGGAAGGAAGTGTCCTCCAAGCCATTCTCCTTCCTCATGTCTTTTTTCCAAAACGCGAAAAGCAGCCCCTACTACGTTACCCATATCACAGTATACCCCCCTATACATTCTTCAGACACGGTCTTGCGCACATCATTTCTCTACACACCACTCATACACGTACTAACGCCGTTCATCTCTGACAGGGCGGAGAACACCGTATGCGTATCTTCAAGTTTTTCTTTAATAGATGATTCACTTGAAAGCAGCGCATCCTTGTTCTACACTGCAAAAATATTGGTTGCAGGAATCTCAAACCGACATGAATACACATACTC
>CAMTOM010000059.1 GCA_947074125.1 uncultured Desulfovibrionaceae bacterium | reverse complement strand
ACAAGATGCAAAAGACTCGTGGTCTGTGATTCAACTGTAACGACACCCGAGAGCTCCCACCCCTCCATCGCGGCGACCAAGCATTTGGTTGCCAGGACGAGCCATATTGCCAGGCCTGAAGGGTATTGGCAGCAGGGCTGCCTGTGCTTTGCTGAAGGAGACAGTAGCGATGTCAAGCGTGGTGCTGGCGCGGCGTACGGGAATACGAAGAACAATGTTTTCTGCATTATTTTGTTCTACAGGAAAAACGGCACCAATATGTACCTGACCGGAATCGGCAGAAGCTGTGTTAATGGGAAGCTTTTCCTGTATGATAGTGGCGTAATTCAGAGATTTGTAATCATTGATGAAGGCTTCGCTCACAAGACCAATATCACGTACTGGTATCCAGCCTGCGGCAACACTGCTTTCTACATAGTACCATTGTCTGTCACGTGTCTGATGTGTCACGAAAACGGGCGTTCCCAAAGCCAGTGCGCTTTGCTGGAAGTAGTCGAAAGGATATTCCAAAGGTACGGGTGTTGGTTTGTCAAAGCGGGGTGTTGCTGTGGGAAGTTCGCGCAATCCTGTATGGCGCAGTGTGATGCCTTTTCTGCGTAACGAAGGGAACGAGGCCATGTTGGCATTGTTGAGCATCTGATCCCATTCCATTTGTGTCCACAGGGTTGTGGCATCCTTATAGCCGCGTGCTCTGCGGAAAAGTTTTTCCACATAGCTTTTGGAGACATCAGGAGATGTCATATCCCATGCACGGAAAAAAATACTGATAAAGCCTTCTTTCAGAGCGTTTTGTTCCACAGAAGAGACGAGGCGTTTGTCAGAACCTGTTTTTTGGGCAAAAAAAGCAAGATCCTGGGGGATTTTCTGGAAATCATGAAGTTCCCCTGTAATCATAACAGCAGGTGCGGGCGATTTTTCGCGCGGAGGTGGCGTGACCTGTGTTTTTTTGGAACCACAGCCTGCGAGGGCAAGGCAAAGAATCAACGCTGCAATGCGCATAAAAGAAACTGATGGCATGTGTATATCCTCAGAAAAAAAGAGTTGTCATAGCTAAATGTTTGGCAAGTGTAACGCCAAATATCTTTTGCGTCCAGCTTGGGCAGATGCCAAAAAAGGCTATGCCTGCTGGTGGTTTACGAATAAATGTCTTTATTTGTGCCAGAGGGTTTCGTTTCATACCCATCTCTATGATTTGGGCGAGTGCCTAAAGAAATGTAACAATATATTTCTTCAAAAAATCGACAGGCAAGTATGTCATTTTTGCTTGGCGCAAACCTTCTTCATTGAGATCCTGAGCGCGGTTAATCCATAAGCAGTCTTTTCCTGCCTGTGCGGCAAAAAGCATGTTGATGGTCTGGTAAACGCCCCGAATGCTATTACGTCCCTTTTCATAGTGAACGCCAAGATTTTGAGCGTCGAGCATTTCTCCCACGCTAAAGGCGACAATACGATTTTCTGCGTAGAGCGCGCTTCCTGTCAGGCTTGGCAGATGTGTCCAGTGAGCGAGCACTCTGTTAATAGCTTCATTTTCAGCCTGAAGGGAATTTGATTCCGCGCATTCATGCCATTGACACCATTCATCCTGAAGCATCAGGACATCTTCCAGACAGTCTCCATCAAAAGGGCGGTAGTCAGGTGTTCCGTATGTTTTGAGAAAGGCATTCACGTGATTTTTCTTTTTGTGGAAGCGATTTCCAGGCAGTTCTGCCAGGTCTTTTTGTGCATAGAGATATTCCCAGTGTCCACGGTCTTCTTCTCGCGTGATTCGTCCTGAAAAATGTTTTTCCCAGATATGGGCAAGCTGTTCTGGAACACGAATAATTTGTGTTCCGGACTGCCAGGGAAGTTCTTTGTCCCAATCCGCTTTTTCCCAATCACCAATGGGAGCCCAGAAAACTGGTGTGGGCTTTTCCTGACGTATCCAGCAGAGTGAAGGGGAAAATGCCCATTGGAGACCGTAATACCTTGCCCAGCCCCAGAGGTTGGAAAGAGTATAGTCTATGGAGCGTTGCGGAGTTTGCTCCCAATAATGAAGGTATTCGGAGGTGGCATCGAGTGTGATGGGAGTGAAAGAGCAAGTCATAATAAGATCCTTAAGAGGCAGTGTGTGAGGGGGGAGCCTGTTTTCTCATGGCAAAGCGTGCCCAGTTTCTATACATGAGTACATAGAACATAATGCAGCTTTGGATGATTTGTGAAACAAGCATGGCGGCAAAAATGCCAGAAGCGCTTTTCCAGATGGCAATACCGAGCAACCAGGCCAAAGGCAGGCGCACAAGCCAAAATGTGGAGCCAAAAACAAAAAGGTTATAACGTGCTGCTCCAGAGCCAGTCATCACACCTCCCATAATGGTGCTGGCAATGGAAAAAGGTGTTGCGAGCAGATTATAGCTTAAATATGTGGTAGCCTGCTCATGTGCCGCCGGATCGGTAACGAGAAGTCCCGCAAGATCTGCGCGAAAAGGCCAGAGCAGCAGAGCCAGAAAACTCATGGCGCAAGAACCAATGAGAATAATGCGCAAAGCCAGACGCTTGGCCTCTTCTGGCTGTCCTTTGCCAAGGGCATTCCCCACAATGACAGAAACAGTCATGCTAAGAGCGACTGCGGGCAGGAAGAGCAGGGCTTCTACACGCAAACCAGCAGTAAGGCCTGCCAGTGCCGCAACAGGGTTATGTGGCAGAGAAGCGGCAATAATAAAAATCAGGAGATAGCCCGCATTCCAGATAAACTGTGAAGCTCCAGCATGAAAAGCAACACGGGCAAGATAGGGAGCTCCTTTTTTGAGCCAGCGCTTGTCTGGCATAAAGGCAAAGCGAAGGTAGCCTGTACCATACAGGAGCAGACAATTTCCCAGAGCACCCAGGGTGGTCATGGTGAAGGTTGTCCAGGCAATGCCAGAATAGCCATATGCGGGGAGCCCAAAATAACCAAGCCCAAAGCCGAGGTTGCCAAATATATTGCCGATACAGCTTAGACCCGCTGTCCAGAGAGAAAGTTTGACTTTGCGGACACTGCGAAAAATGGCAGCGCTGGACATAAGAAGAAACTGGGCTGGGATGGTGAGCAGGGTGATATGCCAGTACCCGCGCATAATGGAAAGAAGGCTGTCTGGAACACAAAGGAGGCGAAAAATATCGTCTGTTCCCATGAATGCAGGTATGATAATACACAAGCCCGCAAATGGTGTCAGGAGAAGTGTTGTCAGGATATAGTATTTTGCCCTGTTAACGCGCAATGCGCCGAGGGACTGGCTTATTGCTGCGGTTGCCGCACTGGAAGCTGCTGTGGCAACAACCTGCATAAAGGCAATACATTGCCCAATAATGCCAAGAACCGCTTGAACGTCAGCATTGATACGCCCTGCCGTCCAGATATCTGCCAGCCATGTGAACAGGAAAAAATACATGATCACAAGTTGTGGCCAAGCCATCTGCCAGATAGCCGAAGGAGTCATGGCGAGATCTGGAGAGGACTGAGATGACGGAGATGCCGGAGCAGCAGGGCGCTTCACGGAAAAGCGAAAAAGTCTTTTTATCGTGATGCTGCACCGTTCCCAGGAGTTTCATAACCAGCCATAAGATCTGCGAGGCTTTCCCGACGGCGGATCAGGTGCGCGTTGCCCTGAGCATCAATCAGTACTTCCGCAGGGCGCAGACGCTGGTTGTATGGGGAGCTCATAACATATCCATAAGCACCCGCATCGAGCATGCCTATGATGTCGCCTTCATGTATTTCTGGAAGGAGACGTTTTTTGGCGATAATGTCGCCGCTTTCACAGATATTGCCTACAATAGATTGCTCCATGAGCGGACCGTCTGTTGCGGGCTGTTCCCGATATATCTCTACATCATGGAAAGAGTCATACATGGCAGGGCGTACAAGGACATTGAAGCCAAGATCTGTACCCGCATAGCGATTGTCGCCATTATTTTTAACGCAATGCGTGGTTCCCAGCAAAATGCCACACTCGGCGGCAATGTATCGCCCTGGCTCTGTTAGAAAACGCCCCGTATAGCCTGTACGGTCAGCCCATTCTGTCATCAGTGCGTGCAGTCCTGTGGCGAGTGTTTCGATATCCAGTGGAGCTTCCCCCTCATATTTATGGTAGGGGATGCCAAAGCCGCCGCCAAAGTCGATAACTTCGAGTTTGTGCAGAATTTCTGCGGGCAGGGTTTCTGCCAGTGAAAGCAGAAATGCGGCAGCTTCCAGATAGCCTTCAGGAGTCATGAACAGCGAGCCAATGTGCTGGTTGAGACCTGCAAAATGCAGGCGGTATTGAGCGATGATGCGCAGTACCTCTGGCATATTGTCGGGAGTAACGCCAAACTTTGTTTCCTTGCCGGCAGTGATGACTTTTTTGTGGTGTCCTGCGCCAATGCCAGGATTGAAACGTACCATGACCCTGCCGCCAGGATTCAAGCGTCCATACTGTTCAAGCTGGGAAAGAGAGTCCACACTCATGAGCACGCCAGCCTGAATGGCATTCATCATTTCTTCTGAAGAAATATTATTGGAGATGTAAAGGATTTCATCAGATGTGAATCCTGCTTGCTGATCCATATACAACTCACCAGGACTCATGGCGTCGATAACACAACCTTCCTGATGAATAATGCGCAAGAGGTGAATATTGGTATTGGCTTTTGCCGAATAGTTGACATTGTATTTAGGGTGCGTGGAAAGATTTTTGAGATCACGACAGCGCGTCCGCAAAATGTTTTCATTATATACATAAAGAGGAGAGCCAAAACGCTGGACAAGTTCTTGAGGCGTGTTGTTTCCAAAAAACTGAAGCTTGTCGGTATAGGTTGAGCGGACATTTGCCATATGATGTGACCTCGTTCGGGATATTTTTGAAAAACATGCTAGTTGTTAATCACATGACTTCTGCTGTCAAGGGAAGAGGGGGAGCTTCATGTGTAAAAATTTACTGGTAATGGGATATGCAAAATGAAATGGGAAAGAAGGGATTGAAATATAAGAATATTATATTGGGCAAGAAGGAGATTTTGTTTGTTTGCTGTTATTTCGTTGACTTTCTAGGCTCTGCGTGTTTGTGTGGAGAACAAATTTTATACTGGAGTAAATTATGCCTATAAAAGATGGCGATGCCGTGCGCGTGCACTATACTGGTACATTGCAAGATGGCTTTGTATTCGATTCTTCCCGTGAACGTGATCCCCTTGAGTTTACCCTTGGTCAGGGTCAGCTCATTCCTGGCTTTGAAAGTGCCGTGAAAGGGCGTGAGGTTGGTGACACGGTTACTGTGGAGATCGCTCCTGAAAATGCGTAT
Organism: uncultured Desulfovibrionaceae bacterium; assembly: GCA_947074125.1. GTDB lineage: Bacteria > Desulfobacterota > Desulfovibrionia > Desulfovibrionales > Desulfovibrionaceae > JAQVCS01. The sequence continues at coordinate 2,434 of CAMTOM010000059.1, read as the reverse complement.
GGGAATGCAGATCCTGAGCTGATTTTCACTGTGGATCGGGCTCAGGTGCCTGATCACATTTCTCCAGTAGTGGGCTTGCCATTGCAGCTTTCCAATGAAGAAGGTGGACGGATGGATGTTACGATTACTGAAGTAACAGACACTGAGATCACCTTGGATGCCAATCATCCTCTGGCGGGGAAAACCCTGACCTTTGAAATTGAAATACTGGAAGCGAAATAGTTTGCTTGTCAACGACAGCGGGCATATGTGAATATGCCCGTTTTTTCATGGTGCGTATATAAAAAGTGTGAATCACGAATGTCAGGAGTCGATTATGAGTGTGAAAAATGCGCGTAGTAATGCTATCCAGGCGATCACTACCTATCGCCCACAGTCTGCCCATAATTTCATTACGGCAAAACCCCAGGAAATCTTTGGATGTAATGTTTTTGATGATCGTGTGATGCGTCAGCGTCTGCCGCGCGACATTTATAAGTCACTGCGCAAAACGATGGATCTGGGGGAACGTATGGATCCCTCCATTGCCAATACTGTTGCCGCTGTGATGAAAGACTGGGCTATTGAAAAGGGCGCGACACATTATACGCATATCTTTTACCCCCTTACCGGACAAACTGCCGAAAAGCATGATAGCTTTTTGATTCCTGACGGCTCTGGCGGTGTGCTCGCAGAATTTTCAGGCGCCATGCTGATTCAGGGTGAAGCGGATGGTTCAAGCTTCCCTTCAGGGGGCTTGCGTTCCACTTTTGAGGCGCGTGGCTATACCGCATGGGACGTGACCAGCCCTGCCTATATTATGGAAAACCCCAATGGCACGTTCCTGTGCATCCCCTCCGTATTCCTTTCCTGGACGGGGGTTGTGCTGGACAAGAAAACACCGCTTCTGCGCGCCAATCAGGCATTGAATCGTGAAGCAAAACGTGTTTTGAGTCTCTTTGGTGTGGAACCAAAGCTGCCTGTGGTATCGTATGCAGGTCTGGAGCAGGAATACTTTTTAATTGATGCCAATTTTAATTTTGCCCGTCCAGATCTTCAGATTGCAGGGCGCAGTCTCTTTGGTGCCCGCCCCGCCAAGGGACAGGAATTTAGTGATCAGTATTTTGGCGTTATCCCCCAACGGGTACTCTCCTTTATGATGGAAGCTGAGTGGGAACTGTACAAGCTTGGTGTTCCCGTGAGCACACGCCATAATGAGGTTGCCCCCAGCCAGTATGAAATCGCTCCCATCTTTGAAGCGGGCAATCTGGCAATTGACCATAACCATGTGATTATGGCGACCCTGCGTAATGTCGCCAAGCGCTATGGTCTCAAGTGTCTTCTGCACGAAAAGCCATTTCAGGGAATCAACGGTTCTGGCAAGCATTTGAACTATTCCATAGGCAATGCGGAACTGGGGAGTCTTTTTAATCCAGGAGAAACGCCAGAATCCAATGCCAAATTTTTAGTATTCTGTGCCGCGATGATTCGGGCTGTACACAAGCATAGCGGGCATTTGCGTGCGACGGTTGCCTCTGCAAGCAATGATCACCGTCTGGGAGCTCATGAAGCGCCTCCGGCAATCATGTCCATGTTTTTGGGAGATCAGCTTTCTGACGTGTTTGAACAATTCCGTGCAGGCAAAGTACAGGGTTCAAGCAAAGGCAAGCGTATCATGAATATCGGTGTGGATACCTTGCCGCCTCTGCCCGCTGATCCAGGCGATCGTAACCGGACAAGCCCCATTGCCTTTACCGGAAACCGCTTTGAATTTCGTGCCGTTGGTTCCGGACAGTCTGCGGCTGGCCCACTGACAGCTTTAAATACCATGATGGCGGATTCTCTGGCGTACGCTGCGGACTGGCTGGAGAAAAATATCCAGAGCGGCAAGACGCTGAATGAATCTGTTCAAACGCTGATTGAACATATTATTGATGAGCACAGCGCGGTTATTTTCAATGGTGATGGCTATTCTGATATATGGCATAAAGAAGCTGAGCGGCGCGGTCTGCCCAATTTACGCACAACGCCAGAAGCCATGCCGGAGATGACACGTGAAGAAACCGTGACGCTTTATGAAAGTCAGGGCGTTCTGAGTCGTGCGGAGCTGAAGGCCCGTCAGGAAATTTATCTGGATCAATATTGCAAAACAATCCGCACAGAAGCAGAGCTGGTTGTGCGCATGGCGCGTACGAGTATTTTTCCCGCAGGAATGCGCTATCAGGGAGAACTCGCTTCTACATGTGTTTCCATGCAGGCGATAGGCAAGGAGTTTCGTTCTGTGACGCTGGATGATGTGACAGAATATTTGCGTCACATGCAAAAAGCCGTTCTCGCGCTTGAAGAAATGCTGGCTGAAGTGGACAGGGAAGGGAATATGTTGCGGCAGGCTGTGTTTTATTGTGAAAAAGTGCTGGCGGGCATGAAGGACGTTCGTAAGTGGGCGGATGCGCTT
>CAMTOM010000058.1 GCA_947074125.1 uncultured Desulfovibrionaceae bacterium | reverse complement strand
CCGCACACGGATAACAGGAGGAACCACGACTAAGACCAATTCCACAATGTGGAGTCACCCAGAAGTACAGCAGCACAGGAGAACATAGCCACCAAGAACGACAACAGGTCAACCACGAACGAGTTCCCTTACACAAAGGACTGCATGACCTAAACACACATGGCATTTCTGGCGTACTGACATAATATTAACCCTTTCCGCCACATCACGTACCAATTTCAACTGCTCTGTCTTGCCTGCACGCTCCAAAACACTTTCGAGCTGCAAATTGTAATCGAAATGATCCTCGATAACGCTTTTGTCTCTATTGGTCACAAAAATAACATCTTCGATACCGGAAGACATTGCTTCTTCCACAACATACTGAATAACAGGCTTGTTATAAACGGGCAACATTTCCTTGGGGATATTCTTGCTCGCCGGCAACGATCGAGTCCCCCAACCGGCAACAGGTATCACAACCTTACGAATATCTTTCATGTGATAGTCCTCTATATAAGTAGGTCTTGCGTCAAAGCGCTATTTCAATTCTCTTTGCACAACCTCAGCCAACAGGGTCGCGTATTTGCGAACACTCTCAGAATCCTCTCCCTCAACCATAACACGGCACAACGATTCTGTTCCAGAATAACGCAATAGCACACGTCCCTTTCCTGCCAGTTCCTTTTCCACTTTAGCCACAGCCTCCCCCAAAGCCGGACGCTCTTCAAAAGGAGGTTTGCTCTCCACAGTCACGTTAATCAATTGCTGTGGATATGGTTCCAAAATACCTGCGAGCTCAGAAAGAGGACGCTGTTTCTCCTGAACAATACGCAAAAGCTGCAATGCGGCCAAAAGTCCATCACCTGTGGTGCTGTACTGACGGAAAATGAGATGCCCCGACTGTTCTCCTCCCAACATGGCTCCTGTCCGGCGCATGGCTTCCACAACATATCTGTCGCCCACCTGCGTGCGCAATAATTTCCCACCATGTTCCTGCATAAATACTTCAAGAGCCATATTGCTCATACTGGTTGCTACCAGTAAATTATCAGGCAGTTCGCCCCGTGCCATCATCGCCTGGGCGCACAGTGCCATAATCTGATCACCATCGAGAACACGCCCTTTCTCATCCACAACGATCAAGCGATCCGCATCACCATCAAGAGCGAGTCCCAGATCCGCACGAACTTCACGCACCTTTGCCGCAACCATATGTGGGTGCAATGAACCACAATTCTCATTGATATTTGTGCCATTGGGCGAGGTTCCCATTGCAAAGACTTCTGCTCCCAACTCTTCCAGCGCCAAAGGCGCAACCTTATAGTTGGCTCCATTGGCGCAATCAATCACAATGCGCAGCCCAGAAAGGGAAAGATGCGCGGGAAAACAGCTCTTTGTATAAACAATATAACGCCCGGGCGCATCTTCAATCTTTGTGGCTCGCCCAACCTTCTCAGGCGCAGGATAATCACACTGCCATTGCGGATCCTGCACCATGGCAGATATCTCATTTTCCACATCATCAGGAAGCTTAAAGCCATCCGCATCAAAAAACTTGATGCCATTATCGGAAAAAGGATTATGTGATGCGGAGATAACAACCCCTAAATCCGCGCGCATATTGCGCGTCAAAAAAGAGATTGCCGGAGTTGGCAAAGGCCCAACCATAATCACATGCATTCCGGCAGCACACAAACCTGCCGTCAATGCGGACTCAAACATATATCCAGAAAGCCGTGTATCTTTACCGATCACAACACGATGCTCGTGCGTACCACTACGAAAACGCATACCTGCAGCCAGTCCAAGACGCAATGCCACATCTACTGTCATTGGATGAACGTTTACCGTACCCCGCAAACCATCTGTCCCGAAAAGACGAGCCATTCCTACTCCTTTCACAAATCCAACTGCAAATATTGCTGTAGTTTCTTTACCAGATCTTATAAAAAAAATACTGTTTTGTCACGAAGAGGAATATGCACACACTTCCTCTCTCTTACACCATAAGAAGACTTTTACATGGAATAACAAAGGGAATAGATACGCTTTTTCTCTGTTATCATAGCAGCCTTTCTTCACTACACCCTGGCATGAACATACTATTCATCTTTACGCTGTACCTGCACACTACGTGCGCCTGGCTCAAGAACACGCATCCCTTCAGGAGCACGGAAATGCAATGGAACAAATACATCCTTCCCTGCATCCAGTGGGGGTGGCAGAACAAAGACCTCAAGTGAGTTCAGATATTTTCTGTCTTCTGCCAGAGCCTCCGGCACCTCCAGCTCCACAGTTACCTTTTCTGGCGCGATACTATACAGCTCTGACTTCACACCTTCCAGGCGTATTGGGAAGGTTCGCGAAAGGGTTTTTCGTCCACTTGTAATCGTATAATCGACACGTATAGAGGCCGGACGCGCCAAAACCAGCGGTGGTACCTCAAGCGGTATATCCTGTCGTATTGCCTGCCCAGCTTTTTCTGGATCAAGATAAATGCTCACAGGTATGGAATCCAAACTGGAAACAATGGACTCCGCTCCCCGAATAGAAACCAGCTCCGGCGTGACAGTCACATTTCCCCCCTGCAATACCTTTCCATGCAATGGCGTCTCCCACTTCAAGGCCACCGGCACAGTACGTTCCAAGACATTTTCTGCTTTAAGCATCAAACGTTGTGGGTAGATTTGCAAGATTTCAAATGCCCGAAACTGCGCCTTAAATGAGTCTCGAACCAGTGGCAGAAAATTCACACCGCGCTTGACACCAGACAAATCGACACTCCGTGTCAGCAATGCAGGAGAAATGCTTTGCAACAGCGCTGCCGGTCCACGCAAACGCACCATCAGCTTGTTCGCCAAACCATCTGTAATAATCAGATTATCGGGAAGCCCATGATAGGCCAGTGTCACATCGACCTGTATTTCAACCCTATCACGCCGACTCACCATATACCATGCTGTCAGCGCCATAAGAAAGGCGATAAACAAGGCTAAAAGAGAGCTGCGTCGTTCTTTGCTAAGTAACATTCTGCAACACCTGTCTGAGTTTTGTCGCATCGAGGTTGCGCGTCAGCTCATTCTTCCACGCCACAGAAATCTCGCCCCGCTCCTCAGAAACCACGATAGCAAGCGCATCACTTTCCTGAGTAACTCCAAGCGCTGCCCGATGGCGTGTACCAAAACTTTTTTCTGGTCGCTCTGCCAGTGGTAATATACACGCTGCCGCCATCAGTTTTCCGTGGCTGACTATTACAGCACCATCATGCAAGGGCGCTTTGGGGTAAAAGATATTCAGAAGAAGCTGTGGTGAAATTTCTGCATCAATACGCACACTTCCTCCTGTAATAAAATTCTGCAAGGGAATCGTCCGTTCAAAGACGATGAGCGCTCCCATACGTTTATGCGCCATCTCAATACAGGCAGTTATCACATCTTCAACACTTTTATCATGATGCTTTTTACGACGCCAAAGCCCGCGCTCACCCACATCACTCAGAACCTGACGAATATCTTTCTGAAAAATGATAACCAGCACAAGAAAAAGGTAGCTGAAAAAATGCTGTAACAACCATGCAAAAGTATAGACACCAACAAGACGGGCAATAAAATAGGCCGCAATAAGCAAAGAAAAACCCAGCAACATGGCGAGCGCTCTGCTGCCACGCACAATCTGGAAAATCTGGTAAAAAAGAAAGGTCACCAGCAAAATATCCAACACATCACGCCAGTCAAAGCGTAATAATGACCAGGAAAACTCATCAAACACTGCTTACTCCCACACATCTATCCATAACTATTCATGGCCAAAGTCAAACGCAAAGAACGCGCTGTTGCGATGGCATCATGCACCCTGTGCAATACAATTCCCCGCTGTGCCAGTAATGCCGTAGCAACCTGAGTTGCCACAGCGCGATCCGCAGGTGCCCCATCAGAAAAAGACGCAAACACAGATTTCATGGACAAGCCCATAAGCACAGGACGCCCCAAATCCTGAAACTCATGCGCGCGGGAAAGAAGCGCCAGATTATGTTCCACACTTTTCCCAAAACCAATACCAGGATCCAATACAATATGCTCTTCTGGCAAGCCTCGTGCTGTGAGCACCTGAAGCTTTTCTTCAAAAAATGCCCTCACTGTGTCACATACATCGGCATATTGAGGATTATTCTGCATATCATATGGTCTGCCTTGTGCATGCATGAGAACATAGCCTGGCTTGTACTCAAGCACTTTCTCCAGCAAAAGAGCATCATAAGAACAGGCAGAAATATCATTGATAATATGTGCCCCGGCTTTCAAGGCACACTCTGCTGTGTGTGCATGACAGGTATCCACCGAAATAAGCGCTTCAGGAAAAGCGCTCTGTATCCCCTGCATTACAGGCAGCAAGCGCAACCATTCCTCATCAGAGGCGAGCGGCAAAGCACCAGGACGTGAAGACTCCGCGCCCAAATCCAGAATATGCGCTCCGTCAGCAATCAACTGCGCTGCGCGATCTAAAGCTTTTGGGTACTGCAAATACGCGCCACCGTCAAAGAAAGAATCGGGTGTCACATTCAGTATGCCCATAATGCCAAAGGGGGCAGGTCTGAAAACCCTGCCCCCAGCTAATTTCCATATGGGAGTTGTGACAGACGCCATCAATTCTCCGGTTTTTTATCTTCCGTACCTTCTGCTGCTTTCTTTACAGAAGCATCATCCTGTTTTTTGTCTTTTTCTTTTGCTGTAGATGTATCACCATCAATCAGCCCCATATCATCAAGGCGCTGTGCCACATCCCACGCCGCAACAGAAGGTTTTGTTGCAGATAAATCTTCTTCAGAAGAAAGATCTGGGGGTAGTTCTGGCTCCAGTGCAAACTCAGGAAGATCTGATGTGCCCGCAGGATGCACGGGTTTGCCATTCGTATCCAGAGGTGGCAGCTCACGACCATCCATGAGCATACCAATATCTTCACCGCTTAGCGTTTCCCGCTCAAGCAAAGCGCCTGCAATGGCGTGCAGCATGGCAATATTGTCTTCCAACAACTTCCGGCAGCGTGCCCTCGCCTCATTGACGATGCGCTTGACTTCAGAATCGACCACACGTGCGGTATCTTCACTGAAGTTTTTATTCTGTACCCATTCGCGACCAATAAAGACTTCTTCGCCAGTCTCACCAATCGCCAGAGGGCCAATCGCATCACTCATACCCCATTCGCATACCATTTTACGTGCCATACGGGTCACGCGCTCAATGTCATTTCCAGCACCTGTGGTGATGTCACTGAAAATAATCTCTTCAGCAACCCGTCCCCCCAGCAAAACCACCAGGGTATTGAGCAAATAGCCGCGAGAGTAGCCGTGTCGATCTTCTTCGGGGAGCTGCATTGTTACCCCAAGCGCACGGCCACGAGGGATAATCGTTACTTTATGGACAGGATCAGACCCAGGCAGCAGCTTTGCTGCCAAAGCATGCCCCGCCTCATGATACGCTGTAATACGCTTTTCCTCATCGGAAAGAATCAGGCTGCGCCGTTCGCGTCCCATAAGAACTTTATCTTTCGCGTATTCAAAATCCATCATGTCCAGCTTTTCAGCATTGAGCTTTGCTGCCTGCAATGCCGCTTCATTCACCAGATTTTCCAGATCAGCACCGGAAAAACCAGGTGTTCCGCGAGCCAGTACCTCCAGATCTACATCAGGAGCCAGAGGAGTGCGCTGTGTGTGCACTTCCAAAATACGGCGGCGTCCACGCAAATCAGGCGTAGGCACAATGACCTGACGGTCAAAACGTCCAGGACGCAAAAGCGCTGGATCAAGCACGTCAGGACGGTTCGTCGCAGCAATCAGAATAACGCCCTCATTGGACTCAAAGCCATCCATCTCTACCAATAACTGGTTGAGTGTCTGTTCTCTTTCATCATGTCCGCCACCAAGTCCGGCACCACGCTGCCGCCCGACAGCATCAATTTCATCAATAAAAATCAGACAGGGAGCGTTCTTTTTACCCTGCACGAAAAGATCGCGCACACGAGATGCCCCCACACCAACAAACATTTCCACAAAATCAGAACCGGAAATGGAGAAGAAAGGCACACCAGCCTCACCTGCAACAGCACGGGCGAGCAACGTCTTACCCGTACCAGGAGGCCCCACAAGCAGTACACCCTTAGGAATGCGTCCACCAAGGCGTGTGAACTTTTTGGGATTGGAGAGGAATTCCACAACCTCAGACAGCTCTTCCTTGGCCTCATCCACACCTGCCACATCGGCAAAAGTCACACGTGTAGCGTCCTGATTGAGCATCCGCGCACGGGAGCGCCCAAAAGACATGGCCTTGCCACTCCCCCCCTGCATCTGGCGCATGAAAAATATCCACACACCGATAAGCAACAACATGGGGAACCAGGAAATCAGCAAAGTCATATACCATGGCTGTTCTTCTGGCGGCTCAGCCTTGATGGGCACCTTTTTCTCCAACAGACGCGCAACCATGCCAGAGTCTTGAGGAGCATAGGTTTGGACGGTCTTGCCGTCAGGAGTTTTGGCAATAAGATTTTGCCCCTGAATGGTCACTTCGCTGAACTCACCAGCGTCAACTTTATCCAGAAATTCTGTATAAGTAACACGCTGGCTCGCGCCTTGCGGGTGCTGAAACATATTAAAAAGCATCACCATCGCCAAGGCAATCACAGCCCACAGCATCAGGTTACGGCCAAACTGATTCAAGAGAACCTCCAAAAGTATCAGACAACAATAAAGAATTTACGATACGCTGCGCCCTGTTATAAGACTGTTTTTCAGCCACAGGTGCTGCTCCTGTATCACTTTAATCACTGATAGCGTATTTGACAATCAGCAACAAGAGCTTTTTCGCGCTTACTGTGCATGACAATGCTCTCTTGCCAAAAATATTTCCCTCCTGTAATAAAAGCAAGCCAATATCTGCAACGGAGGCGCATCGTCACCGGTGTGGCGCCCGGTCTTCAAAACCGGTGATGGGCTGTGAAGTCCATGGTAGGTTCGACTCCTATGCGCCTCCGCCACTCTTTTCCCAAACCTGTCTTTTACACACGCTTACCATACGTATCGCATGTTTGTTCTTAGCGCACATATCCCGACGTTTGTCCCTCTCCTTTCTGATAACCAGTTCCTTGCGTCTTTTCCAGAAAGGCATCAACACTATATACGCGCCTGGAAAGATCCTGCTCGCGCACGTTCTTCACTTGTCGCACGTCTTCTTCTCGCAAAAGCCATTCACGGCATAGCGCACATGACCATATCCCAAACCGCCTCTCCCTCTTCCTTTGAAGACCCCACCCTCATTCATTATTGCACCTCACAGAAAGTAGATGAGCTCACAGATATTTCTCTCAACCCCCTCTATGATCTGGAACAGCATCCTGAGGGCTGGCTTTATTTTCGTTCACTCCCCTATCATTGCTCCATAAGTCACTGCCCTGACATGACAGTCTGCGCAGTCATAGCAGCCTCTCCCTCAGAGCATTCACAACCATTCATCGGCATTGATATTGAACGCTGCATGGACTGCGCGCCCGCAACCAGAGCCTTTTCACAACAAGAACAATCCTTTGACACCACTCTTCCCGCCCCCTATTATCTCAACCCCCACGCAGAGCAGGAGCGCCGGCGCCCCTGGACAATCCACGACGCGAACAGCAAAGCTTCCAGCTCTGGTATACGCATTGTCCCTCTGCCCTATCACACATGTGCACATCACACACACCTCTAGCGTTCTTTTGTCC
>CAMTOM010000057.1 GCA_947074125.1 uncultured Desulfovibrionaceae bacterium | reverse complement strand
AAAGGAGAGAGTGCGCCGGCGTCCCAAGCCCGCTGGGAGTGCGGAAGCGTCTATGCGGAGGGAGCGTTTTTTTACACGTTTGTTCAGCCGAGTCAGAAAGGCCAGCAAGCTGCTGTCCCATGCGGCAAGCCCCTGTGCTTCCAGCCGCAGCAGGGTGACGGGAGAATGTTCAATTGCAGCGCTGATTTCCTGGGCAATGGCAGGAAGGGGAGTTCCCATATGCCATGAGCCACCAATACGAACGTGTAATTCATTCTGTATGACGCTGGATGTTATTACTATTTGTGTGTCCATCTCACCCTGAAAAACAACAAACCAGACGCACACGGGCATATTGCTCGGGTGTAGTCTTGTATTGAAGAGTGGTTTGACAGCAGAGAGTAAATCTCGCCGCTATGTTTTTGTTAATACCGCAAGGGGTGCTGCTTAGCAAGTAAAATAGCGCCTCTCTCCTGCTTGCGGGGCATGGTGTTGCGGTGTATGTTTGTTGCTTGTGTTTCCTTAAGTATGGGTTATCTGTTGGGATGTCTTGAAAAAATGCCAATGGATTTGTAACGATTTTTAATAAGCTATGGTGGCATTATGTCCGTAAAGGAACGTCTTGGTCTTACTCGTGAACCTCTTTTTTTAATGGATGGTACTGCGTTTATTTATCGCGGTTTTTATGTCAATCGGGGTTTGCAGCGTTCTGATGGTTTTCCTACCAATGCTCTTGTTGTTGTGACACGAATGCTTTTACGCATCTTGCGGGAGGAGAAGCCTGCCTATTTTGTTTTTGTTATGGACGGGAAAGGTCCCAATTTTCGTCATGACCTTTTCCCTCTTTATAAAGCGAATAGAGAAGCTACTCCTGAAGATCTGATTCGACAGATAGAACCTGTATTGCGTATTGTGCGGGCTTTGGGCTTGCCGGTGGAAGTTTCTTCTGGATGTGAGGCGGATGATTGTATTGCTTCGCTTGCAGCGCGCTTTTCTTCAGAACATCCTGTGGTGATTGTGAGCGGAGACAAGGACTTGCGTCAGTGTCTTTCTCCAGATGTATCCCTTTGGGATCCTGCGTCAAAAGAAAGCCGGCTGCTCACCGAGTCGGATTTTGTGGAAGAAAGTGGTTTGCGTCCGGAACAATGGGCAGATGTGCAGGCTCTCATTGGGGATACTGCCGATAATATTCCTGGTGTGCCTGGCATTGGGCCAAAAACAGCCGCGAAGCTTTTTGCTGGTTTTCAGTCTCTTGAGGATATACGGGATCGCTTTGACAGCATTGATCCTAAATTGCAGGCGAAACTGCGTGAACATTTGGACGCGATTTTCCTGTACCGCAGCCTGACACGTCTTCGAAGGGATTTTTGCTCACACCTGACCTTGGAATCCTTGAAGGTGCAGCCCGCACAGACAGAAGAGCTTTCTTCTCTGGCTGTGGAGTTTGAGATGAATGCCTTGCGCCGTGAAATAGAGTCATTACTTCGCCTGCAGCAGAAGAATGAGAAAGGGGCAGGAGTAGGAGGTGGTACGGCATCGTCTGCTTCAGCTAAGGGCAGTGCCGGACAGTTGAGCCTTTTGTCGCTTGCCAGTGCACCGCAGCAGCATTCCCCTTCTTTGGTGGAAGAATGTTCTGATGTCGCTCTTTTACCTGACTGTTCTGGGAAGACTGTTTCTCTGGTGCATATACGTGGGGTGGGAAATGCTCCCATTATCGCTCTCGACAGGAAACAGTGGCGGTATACTGGCGAGAGTGCTTTGTTATGCGAATGGGTCGAGCAGGCAGGTCAGATCGTTGTTCCGAGTTTGAAGGCTTTGCTGGAACACGAAAAAACATGGGAAAAGATTCCCGTTTCGCAATGGTTTGACTTGGGCCTGGCTGTCTATTTGCTGCACCCTGAAGAGGGAGATTATGCCTGGGCCAGACTTGCTGCCCGATGGGGATCGCAGTCGTCATATGGTACGGATGAGGCTGGGCTTCAAGCTCTTGAAATGGCCTCTTTTTTGCGTGAGCGCCTTGTGGCAGAATCACTATTGGCGCTGTATACAACTATGGAAATGCCCCTTATTCCCATACTGGTTGCCATGGAGCGAGATGGGCTTGGCATTGATGCGACTGCTTTTTCCGGATTTTTGAGCGAAGTGCAGATGGAGCTGGATACGCTGACATCAAAAGTATATGCGGCGGCAGGAGGAGAATTTAACATCCGCTCTGCACAGCAACTTGGTGAAGTGCTGTTTAGCTCTCTCCAGTTGCCATCTTCCAAAAAAACGAAAGGAGGGCAGCTTGCCACGGATCAGATGACGCTTGAAAAACTGGCTGAACATCACCCTGTGGTGGAAAATGTGTTGCAGTTTCGTAAACTTGAAAAAATGCGCTCCACATATTTGGAGCCACTGCCTCGCCTTGTTGACAGTCAGGGGCGTATTCATACGACCTTCAATCAGACGGCCACAGCAACTGGACGCCTTTCGTCCAGTAATCCCAATCTTCAGAATATTCCTGTGCGTGGTGATCTTGGTAAACGTATGCGACGCTGTTTTGTTGCGCCGACTGGAATGAAGCTGGTATCTGCTGACTATTCACAGGTGGAATTGCGGGTTTTGGCACATATGTCAGGAGAGGAAACACTTCTGGAGGCTTTTCGGCAGGGAGAAGATATTCATATGCGCACTGCGGCTTTGATGTTTGATTTGCCACCAGAAGAAGTCTCTTCTGATCAGCGTCGTCAGGCAAAAACGATCAATTTTGGTCTTCTTTATGGCATGGGGGCGCAAAAGCTTGGGCGTGAACTGCATATCACGATGGCGCAAGCTAAAAGTTTTATTGAGCATTACTTTGAGCACATGCGCACGCTCAAGATGTTTTATGAAGGCGTGGAAAACTTTGCCCGTGAACATGGTTATGTCACGACTCTGGCGGGGCGCCGTCGGCCCTTACCTGAGATTCTTTCTGCAAATGAACAGCTTGCAGCGGCGTCACGGCGTCAGGCAGTGAATACCGTTATTCAGGGGTCTGCTGCAGATATTATCAAACTGGCCATGCTGCACGTGCATCAGGATGCGACGCTTGCCGCATACGGAGCGCGTCTTGTTTTGCAGGTGCATGACGAACTTCTTCTGGAGGTGCCACAAGAGCAGGCACAAGCCGCTGGTGAACGGGTTGCACTGTTGATGCGTAGTGTATGCCCTGATGGCAAAGAGTTACGCATTCCATTGGAAGTTGATTGGGGGCTTGGATCAGATTGGGGCAGTGCGCACTGATTGAAACGAAAAGGCTCTCAATTGTTATCTGATATGATGAACGGGAATCCTGTTATGGGATTCCCGTTCCTGTCAGTCAAAGTCAGCAAGAAGCGCTTCTATCTGCAATTCACTAATGGAGCATTTGAGAAGGTTGCTGCGCAGGCGTGCTGCGGCCTCGATAAGGTGTGCTGTGGCAACCCCGTTTCTAATGGAATTATGTGCTTCCAGAAAAGCTGCGAGAATGTCGCAGGTTTTAATGAGCTCCCCATCTCTGGGATCGTAGATATCTTCATTATAATGTTTGTGCAGCATCTGAAAATTATCAATTTTGCGGATGCCTTCACTGGGAATCCGAACAGCAGCATCGAACTCTGAGCCAACAGGAATGCCAAGGTAATAGCTGACACGCTCGACAAAGTCTTCATAGCCGCCGTCACATAGAGGCGTGAAAATACGGCGTTCGAGTTCTTCTTCCTCATATTCCTTAATGAGGTCAGGGAGACTGGCAAAAGAATGTTTGACGGGTGAAATAATGTCACGGGTGAGCAGCTCCGGCAGGTCATGGAAAAGCCCACAGAAAAAGTTGTTGCAACAGCGCGTCGGACAGGCTCCTATGCTGAGACTGTAAAAATACGCATAGGCTGCCACCGCAAACATATGTCCGAGAACAGATGTGGCGGGTATACGTGGTGCCTGTGTCCAGCGGATCTGGAAACGGAGCTGACCGCAGATATTGGCAAAGCGGGCGAGGGGATTATGCTGTTCAAGAAGGGCGTTTACGCCTCGAATGTCTCGAAGGGTATTCAAATCCTCTTCAAAGCCCTGTTTGGTCTGTTCCATGGCATCATCAAAAGTATTGAAAGGGTAAATGCGCTGGAATTCCCAGAATGAGGCAAACTGGTGCGCGGCTTCAAGAATGCGTCGTGCCGGATCAGTATCGTTACTTTTTTGATGATATGCGCACATGCGTTGCCAGAACGCTTCATCGAGTGGACTGATAATAGGTTCAAGCTTGCGGAGGACGTGTTCGGTCAGTTGGCGATAGTGTTCAGGATTTTCTTTTATACGATAAAAAACGGGAGGTTTGATGTCGGTAATAATGAGGCGATAAAAATAATCAAAGAGACCCCCTTCAATAATATCGCGAGTGAGAATAAGGCGTTCGGTGCTGTTACACTCTCTTGTATTTTCAAAGCCGAGTGCGCAGGCGAGCAGCATTTTATGTGCCTGCTTGTCGATTTCAAGGAGTTCCATGGGGCGGAGCCTGTCGTTCCAGCGCAGCATGTATGACCCTGAAAAAATCAATTGCAACAAACTCTTGCGTATCGCCATAACAAATGCTCCTCTTGCAGCTCGAAAACACCCTGCACAGTGTTTATTGAAGAAACAAATGCTGGAAAACGAATGTTTTTTTACATTCTTCGGAATTTTTCACAAAAAAACTCTTGGCAGTATAGGGCTTCATAAGGTAAAGGACAAGCGCTTCAGTTTTCAGGCAATGGCGGGCTTGTGTCCCAGCCCCGTTTCTTTTTTATCTTGACAGACCCGTTGTATTGCCGTAAAAAACCCTTCTTTATTGCACATTCGAGGAGTCATTTCCCATGAAAACGTTCAGTCCTACACCAAAAGACATCAATCGCCAGTGGTTTGTGGTTGATGCGCAGGAAAAAGTACTTGGCCGTCTGGCCAGTCAGATAGCTCACCGTCTGCGTGGCAAGCACAAGCCTGAATTTGCGCACCATATGGATAATGGTGATTTTATCGTGGTTGTGAACTGCGAAAAAATCAAAGTTACCGGCGCAAAAATGAGCGACAAAAAATATTACCGCTATTCTGGCTATGTGGGTGGTTTGAAAGAAACCACTCTGAGCGACATGCTGGCTACAAAACCAGAAAACGTATTGATGCATGCTGTGCGTGGTATGCTGCCCCGCAATAGCCTTGGGCGCGCCATGCTGAAGAAACTGAAAATTTATGCTGGCTCTGAGCATCCTCATACTGCTCAGAATCCCCAGCCTCTGACGTTGCCGTACTAGAGACGAGGAGAATATCATGTCTGTGAAATTTGATTATGGTACCGGTCGCCGCAAGACCGCTACTGCCCGTACCCGTCTCTATGCCGGTTCTGGCAGCATTCTGATCAATGGTCGTTCCTTTGAGGAATATTTCCCCCGCAAAACCTTGCAGATGGTTATCCGTCAGCCTCTTGTGCTGTGTAAGGTGACCGACAAGCTGGATATCAAGGTGAATGTCGCTGGTGGTGGTGTGAGTGGGCAGGCAGAAGCTGTGCGCCACGGCATTTCCCGCGCTCTCCTTTCTGTTGATCCTTCCTTGCGCGGTGTGTTGAAAAAAGCTGGATTTCTTACCCGTGATGCGCGTAAGAAAGAACGTAAAAAATACGGTATGCGTGCCGCTCGTGCTCGCTACCAGTATTCAAAGCGTTAATATTTGCATTCCGTCGGATGTGTGGGCAGGTCACTTGTGTGGCCTGCCTTTTCTTATATTTTTTTCTTGTGGATCGTGCCATGACACTACCTCTTCTTGCCTATGCCTACACGCATAATCGTACCGAATCGACGACAGGCTATTTTTCCTGTGAACCTCCAGCAAGTCTTTCTTTTGAGGATGCGCTCAAGCGTTTGGAAGAAGCTCCCATGGATGAATTTTTGCATCGTCATGTCCTGACCGTGCTGGCATCCCGTTCTTTGGAGGAATTACAGCTTTTGTGTCTACGTGCCATGGAAGGAGAGGGGGCTTGTGCCCGACCTGTCCTGGGGGCTCTTATTTTAGAGTGTGCGGTCATACATGCTGCTTTTGCGCCGCTTGAGGAATGGTTTCCAGAAGGCTTGTGTGCTGAGCTTGCTGCCTTTACGCCTTTGCCTGTTTTGCGCTGGCATCTTCTGCCAGACAAAGATCTTCATAGTCGCTGGGCTGTATTGTTCCAAAAAAATATTTGTGAGCATACCATGCTGCCTCATCCTGATGATATTGATTTACCTTTGCTGTATGCCCGTGAAGATGTGCAAATACCTTCTTCGCAACTAAAAGGAATAGAGGCATTGTTTGACTGTCATGTGGCGAGGATGCGTCAGGAAGGCAGGCATGACAGGATTGGCAAGGCGTGGGAGCGACCTCCTGCGCGGGAAACGGCTTTGCAGGCTTTGGATGGATTATTGGAGGCGGATATTCTGGATGGACAGGAGATGCGCCATGAGGCCTCTCTTTCGCCCATAGCTTTATTGCGTCCCTGGCGTGTTGCCATTGCTGTGGCAAATGAGGGGTTGAACTACACCTTGCAGGGAAAGGCGACCACCTACGGACGCGGTCTTTCGGTGGAGGCTGCCAGGGTTTCTTATGCTATGGAGATGGTGGAGCGGGCTTCGTCGTATATGAGCGTTGCGTCTTGTGATGCAGCAACATTATCAGATATACAGGAACAGTCTGCTTTTTGTGATGCTGCTGTGTCTCGTCATCTGGAACCCTTTCTTGCGGGAAGCGTTGTTGGGCTTTCGCATCCTCTTGCTCTTTATCGTGCGCGCTTTTCTGAAATAAAAACTCTTGAAATAGCGGCTTTTGATCCCAATTCCCTGCCTTTGGAGGTAGCCTATACAGACGCTCCCCTGCATTGGGTTTGGGGACAGTCGGCAAATGGGGGAGAGGGGGTCTTGGTACCTTTGCAGATTGTGGGGCTTTTCTGCAATCTGGACGAGAGTGCTCTTTTTATGGCGGGGGGCTCTACGGGGCTGGCTTCTGGCAATACGCTTGCGGAGGCAAAAGTTGCGGCGCTGGTGGAAATCATCGAACGTGATGCAGAAGCCACGATGCCTTTTCATCCTTCCCGCTGTTTTTCGCTGAAAAGTCGTGAACCTCGTCTTCAAGGGCTTCTTGATGATTATGCGGCTCGCGGCATTCAGGTACAGTTTCAGGATATTACCACTGAGCTTGGTGTGCCGTGTTATCAATGCTTTGTCATGGGGCGCAAGGGAGAAATTATCCGTGCTACAGGAGCGGGTTTGGATGGTACACGGGCGGCACTGGCGGCCTTGACAGAAACGCCATATCCCTATCCGCACGGAGAGGCATCTGGCCCGCGCTTGCGTCATCTTCCAGAGTATGTGCTTGAGGATCTGCCCAACTATTCTTTGGGGTCAGCGGAAGATGATCTTGCTTTGCTTGAGGCATTGTTCATAGAGCATGGGCATTGTCCTGTGTATGTGACACTGACTCGTAAGGACTTGGGGCTGCCTGTGGTACGTGCTGTGGTTCCTGATATGGAATTGACGGCAGAGTGGGATGCTTTTTCGCGGGTACGCCCTCGTCTGTTTCAGCGCTGGCTTGCAATGACTCCTCAAAATTAATGTATAAAACTATTTTCCCGACCTCTTTTTCTTTCTGTTTTTTACCCTTTGTTGGGCGCTTTCCCCTCATTGGCGAGAGTTGCCAGTGTGGGGTAAGAGTGCTAGGTAATAGCGTTTGGGGAGGGAAATTTTTTACTTTCCCTAATAGTTTGTGATAATGCGCTTTGTTCTGACATGCGATGGGAGAGAAAAGGTATTTTTGAACCTGTTTGTTGTGGGGAACATTTTTTCTGAAACAGATCGGAAGAGCACACGTCTGAACTCCAGTCACATTCAGAAATCTCGT
>CAMTOM010000056.1 GCA_947074125.1 uncultured Desulfovibrionaceae bacterium | reverse complement strand
TGTATAACGGGAGTGTGAGTATGTTGGTAAGCTCTATTACTGACCAACAGGAGCAGTCAAAAGAAGAAATAGAAAAACCCAACCAGACACCCCAAACTCAAAAATAAGCAGTCTTACGTTGTTTATTCATAATCTGGCAGTCGGATTCCCATTTCTACTGCCAGATTTTTACAGAATAAATTCTTGCAGGAATATAGCAAAAAGTATATCCGCCGAATACTTTTAGGAAAATGAAATTTCTTCTCTACTTCTGCTTGCCTCTTTGAAGGCCACAGATTAAGCTAATGAAGTGTTACTCGCATCTGGATTCTTTATATAGCTCTGTGGCCTCGTCGCACTGGTAGAACGACAGCGCAAAGCTTCCGATATAAAGGTGCTTCAGACAGGTACACTTTCCAATCCCATGTTTGTGCAGCGAGGATGTTCTCATGGCCAAGAAAAAAAAATCTTCACGAACAGCAAGACCTTCCAACAGAGTTGCTCCTGTTCCCCCAAAAAGACAGGAAAATGCTGTATCTGAATCTTCCCAACCGCAGACCACACCTTCCGATAGTGTGGCCACATCGGTACATTCTGCTCAGAATACAATAGAAACGGCAGCCACATCTGCAGATACAATAGCGCCTTTCCAGACAGAAGACTTCTTTCCTTCAGACACTGCCGATGCCTTCTCCTCAATGGAGGAAGCTCCCGCATCGCATGGCGCAGATACTGCATCACAGCAAGAACAAACATCGCCTGCTGCCCATACCGATCAGGAAGAACTGTCAGAGGAAGCCCTGCCAGAATTCGATGAAACTGCCCCTGAACAGGTCTTTGTTGTAGGCAAAGTACCGTCCCCACCCAGCGCTTCTGATGCAGACACATCTACCACAC
This sequence comes from uncultured Desulfovibrionaceae bacterium, assembly GCA_947074125.1. Classification (GTDB taxonomy): domain Bacteria; phylum Desulfobacterota; class Desulfovibrionia; order Desulfovibrionales; family Desulfovibrionaceae; genus JAQVCS01. The sequence continues at coordinate 7,030 of CAMTOM010000056.1, read as the reverse complement.
AAAAGAGTGTATCTGAAGCACAGGAAGCTGTCACGCCTGCTCAGGAAACTCCCAATAGCGATACTGACGAAGATGACGAAGATGATAATGACGGGAAAGTTTCCGAAGAGCTTCTTGCAGAATTGGGAGAAGAAAACACTGTAGAACAAGTTTTTGTTACCGGAAAAATTCCTGGTGAAACATACAGGGAAGCGCCAGAGCACATGCCCAAAGCGGGATTTGGCACTTCAGCCCAACAAGAACCCATTGAGCAGGATACCGCAACACAAGGTGACCTGGAAGAACCTGTGTTTGTAGCACGTACTGTTCCAACAACAGAAAATGTTACCTTTGCTGCGCCCCAGATCCCATCACCTGTTGTGACACAAGCTACGGAAGATGCAGGTGTGCAGCAAAGCCAGCCAGCTCCTGCACCATCAGCCACTGTTACCGAATCTCCTGCTGCCACGCCTTTACAGGCTTCTCCCGCTGCCACAGCACCACAAGAGCATCTTTACATGCGCCCCACAGACAGCGCGCCACGCTCGTCAAAAAAGACATGGATTTTTGCCATGCTCCTTCTGCTAGTGAGCATCGTTGGAGGTTTTCTTGGATTCCGCTTCTTTGCTGCCAAACCTCCTGTACCTAATATGCCCTTTACGCCACAGGTATCTTCTCTGGGAGGTGGCACTCTCTCAAGCACAATGCCCAATGACATTCGTCGGCGCATTCGTGAAATAGAGCAGACCCTGACAACAACACCTAAAAATCATGCGCTTTGGACAGAATTGGGAAATCTGTATTTTGATGTACAGGAACCCCAAAAAGCTATTCGCGCTTATAATGAATCACTGAAATTGCGCCCTGATAATCCTGATGTTCTTACAGATCTCGGTATTATGTATAGAGAAGTTGGTCAGCCAGAAAAAGCAGTTACGCTGTTCCAACGTGCTACCCGTATTGATCCACGACATCAAAATGCCTTTTTCAATGAGGGTGTTGTTCTCTACTTTGATCTGGGCAAACGTAAAGAAGGTAAAGCTGCCTGGCGCAGAATTCTCAATACCAATCCCAGAGCCATTGCCCCCAATGGACAATCCATTCGGGAAATGCTGGATGGGCTCGAAGACTGATGTCAACAAGGACGTCTTTATAGTTATGACATGAAATATGTTTGTTTTTTGTTGCATCGATGTTGTTTTCTTCTTGGTTTCTGCTGGCTGGTAGCGCTGCTCTTTCCTCTTGCTGTCGCTGCCAGCCAGACCTCTTCCATTCCTGCACGTCTTGCAGAAGAAAGCCTTTCCGCACAGCCCTATCTTGACTGGATGCTTGATCCCACGGGCACGCTGACCATTGAAGAAGTCAGCGCTCCGGCACAACAGGAACACTTCCGCCCCCTCCTTCAGAATCCTTTTCCCTTTCAAGCGGGAACCTTGTGGCTGCGCTTCACACTGGATGCCGCATCTGACAGCGAACGCCCGCTTTCTGTGATGCTGGATATGGGATCACATTTCCCCAAAGGCAGCAATCGTGCTGATATTCCCATGCTCTACGAACCTCAAAACAACCCTCTAAACAATGCTGCACTCTGGAAAGGCCAACGCCTCACCCAAAACAGCTTTTTTCTTCTGCCCGAACCCCGAAAACAGCCTTTTGTGTCGTATATCCGTTTAGGGGGTTTGCCCGCACCCTGGTTTGCCCCCATCTTCCGCACACCCCATAATGCAGCTACCAGCACAGATCGCCTGGCCTTTCCCATGCTCGCCGCCATGCTGGGCATGCTCACACTTTTTTGCTTCTTGCGCATCCTCAGTTGTCCCCAGGAATCCTGGCGCCTCTGGACAGGGCTTTTCGCACTGCTCGCATTCATACAGGCATTCCAAAGTATTCCTGTCAGCACGACAGGGGCAATCGCACTCAAAAATGCCCTGCCACTGTGCGTTACAGCTCTTACACTCGCCGTTCTTCCACATATCGCGCGCTCGCTTATGCAAACCCCTGGACAGGCACCGCGCCTGGACAGGCAATATCGCCAGCTTTCACTCATACTCTTTGCTCTTCCCCTGATGCCCCTTCTTCCCCCTCTTGCATGGATGAGCCGCTTTCTCGCTTTCTGGCCTCTACTCATGTTGCTGCTCCTGCCCACCACTTTGATCGCCTATCGTGCGGCTCTTCCTGCGGCACGTCGTTTTCTCATTGCCCTTTTACTGCCCCCCTGCTTCTGTCTTCTCCTTTTTCTTTTCACTTTTACTTCCATTCCCACAGGCCTTCTCATGACCCTCCCTTTATGGGGAGTGGCGTGCAGTATTTTCTATATTGCGGGAACACGCCTCGCAGCGCCTTCCGCAAGCTCTTCCGTTCCCTCAAAAAAATCTGCATCCACACACAATCTACGCGCTTCCCTGATATATCAAAAATGCCTTGCCATACCTTTTGCATCATTCTGTAAAATTTTTTCACGAAAAACAGACCCTCAAAAGTCTCCGCAGGAAATCAAAACTACACCGCTGCTACGTCTGCTCGAAGAAGGCCTTGCAAAACTCACTTCTTTCAGTATGCGTATCCAGCCTGAAGAAACTCTTATTGCTTTTAACGTCCAGCAGCTTCTTCGAGACGCACATGACGCGGCTGCCCAGGAAGCCGACTCCAAACATATCGCGCTCTCCTGGTATATGCCACCTCATCTGGCGCACCACTACATAGGCAACAAAGCCATGCTGCAACACCTGCTGCAGCTCTTTTTGCGCAGCGCCCTGCGAACCACACAAAACGGCTCTGTGCAACTGGCTGTGCGCCGCGACCCTGAAAGTACAGATCCCAATCGTCTTCTTTTTACCGTAACAGACACAAGCCAGGAGACATCACGGGAACGCCCAGATCCGGCCTTGCTACGTGCATGGGAATTATGCGATGATCATTCCGGTTCTCTTGCATTGAAAAGTGAACCAAAAGGCAATACTATAGCGTTTAGCCTACAACTCAGCCCCATGCCAGCTATGTCAAAAAAACAAATACACCAGATCCCACGAATTCTCTTGCTGGACAGCAACACCGCAAGTCGTTCACTACTGCGTTTCTTTTTTGAAGGGCTTCCATATGAAATTATAGAAGCGCGCACTCCTACTGAAGCTCTGACCCTTCATCAGTCAAATCCCGTACATTTGCTTATTTTTAGCGGTGAATTGCGAGAACGCGAATTCATATCCGTCATGCCTTCCTTGCGAGCCAAACTCCCCAATGGACATAAACTGCGTCTGCTCGCTCTGCCAGAGGATGAAATACAATGGCAGGCACTCCAGGAGCTTGGTTTTTCTCTTGCCCTTGAAAGTCCTGTACCGCGTAGCCGTCTGCGTGCTATCGCCCAGAATCTACTACCATTACCATCGGACTCTTCTTCCTCTGCCGCATCTTGTGCGCCCTCTCGTATGACTGGAAATGCCATGAACACATCTGATTCCTCCCATCATCCAGACAAAGAACAGAAGGATGATGTTGCTCCACAGCCTCAAAATCAGAATACACTCTCGCAAAAGCCAGCACCTTCTCTACAACCATCGCTCCAGAAGGCTCCATCCGCACATCCTCTCAAGCTTTCTTTTGCAACACCTTCTGTTGAGAAATTAAAAGAAATGTTTGCTCCAGAGCAGATTGCTGCCAAGGCTGAAGCCATTTCTCAAAAAGCCTGCCAGGGATTTCGAACAATGCAGAGCTCTCTGAAAGATTTTCTGGCTGCACGTCAAAAATCAGCAACGGTATCCAAGCAGGAACCCATGCAGCACGTGGCGCCGCCGCAACCCGAATTTCGCCTGCCTCCCCCAACGCCTCTGGATCCTGCAACACGGCTGGCCAAACAACACTCTGCGATGTCTGACATCACGAGCACACCACCAGAAGATACAGATAGGGATGTCACAATCTCCCCTCCCCACAATACCGCACCAAGTGCGCCAACAGCACAGCCTTCTGCCGTGCCCACTCCCTCCATGCAGCAAAAAGCGCCGCGAGGAACGTCTGAATGGGTAGGCGAACCCATCCCTGTTGTACGACAGGCACCCGCGCAATCCCCCAATGCTCCCCAGGAAGGAAAGGTACAGGCAAAATACGCCAAACAGGCACAAGTATCCGATTCCCAGACGACGCCACCAAGCGCACCCACAGCAATACCCCCTTCTGCCGTGCCCACGCCTTCCATGCAGCAAAAAGCGCCGCGAGGAACGTCTGAATGGGTAGGCGAACCCACTCCTGTTGTACGCTCGACCCCGCAAGAACATATCTCTGCGCCAGTAACAGTATCACCCGAAAGCGCCACACCTGCCCATACCATTCTTGCCCCGACACATATACCTCACGATACGCTTGATATCCCCATGGGAGAGAATCCTCTGGATGCCGAGCAAAGAACTACCGCCACATCTTCGCCTCTTCCCAACCGAATGGCAGGTGATGAGCATAACTTTCCGCATACGCTCCAAACAGCAGCAGCCGCACGCCGTGCCATGCGTTCTTTTTCCAGAGGTACACTTGTACCCGACATTACCCCCACAACACAGCAAACACAGGCTTTAGCCCAAGAAGATTTTTCCAGTCTTGTCGGAGGCGATACACCACCCCCACTCAATTCTGTGCCAAAAGCTCCAGCTTTCCGCAATCTCGCTTCGCTTTCAGGTACACAAAAAACAATGCCACCTTTGCCAGAAGAAAAACCAAAAGAATCCTCGGCACAGGCACATCTTCTGAGAGTGACCTCTCCAGCTCCGACACCTCCTGCGCCAGATACACTCGCTTTCTCTGCACAACCTTTGCTGTCGCGCGAAGAAGCAGGAACAATGCCTCTCAACATGGACTCTTCTCCATCACTCCAGACCCCTGATAGCAAACAGCCATCACCGGAAATACCATCTTCCTTCCATAATCCAGAGCAGGAAGCTGGCAGCAAGCCGCTCTCAAGCTTCGCGGGTACAATGCCCATCATCCCCCTTTCGGGGAAAAGTACCTCTGAGCAAGCAAGCAAAAGAAAACACGACACAGCACTTCCCTTATATACGCCTCCTTCGCAGGCCTTTGGCAATCTGGGCACATCTGTACTCCCTGCTCTGGAACGCCTTCCAGAGACATCTGAAGCAGCCCTGCCGACACCTCAAAAAACGTCCGCACCGGAAGCAGAAACACCTGTTGCACCATCTCACACCACAAATGATGATACTTTTGCCCCCGCACCTCCTGCACCAAACAAAAGCCGCAAGAAACGCCGTGCGGATACCATGCCGCCGCCAGCTCTTCCCTCACTCCAAAAACCTGCACCACAAATGGACATTCAGCCAGGCGCACTGGAGCCTGCTCTTCAATACAATGGGCAAACGCCTCCTCTCTCCAGACATGAGCACTCCCCCAGAAAAATATCCTCACTGGCAGCCGAACAGCTTTCATTAGTACCACTACCAGACAAAGCGGCACAACAAGATCATAGCCATATGCTCTCTCTCAGAAACACCCTTGAAAAACAGGTACAGAATGTGACTCTCGCCTTTCAGGCACATAACCAGACGGCATTGCAACTGGAAAGCCATACCCTTGCCGCTGTTGCAGAAAGTCACGGTCTGCGCGACCTTAGCCGTATGGCTCGCTGTGTCCACAGCGCGTCACAGGCTGAAGATATACAGGCACTCAATGAGCTTATGCCACAACTCGAAAACGCTTTTGCCATGTATATTTCTCACAAACACTGAGTCCTGTAGATTCTGATACGTATAGTACGCATTTCGTTTTTGCAGCAACCTGTACAGCAATGCCATCATAGCAGTCCCGCATCACTGGACTCTTTTCGTCATGCTGCCAGATCGATTTGCCATGCGGACAGATCTAAGGGAGGCGATTTATGAAAATGCTTCTGTTTTCTTTAGGAATCCTGTCTATTGTGCTGCTCCTCTTCTGGTTTTTGGGCTGTACACCGCAAAAACGTGGTACTTCAGGAGATTCTTTTGCCTCCAATGGCCGTCCCGCTCTCATCGTGAACATTCGCAATGATATGACACTCACAGATGGCTACTGGTGTGATGTCTCTCTTCCCACACAGCAAAGCCAGCCTGGCAATGCGCGTGTTTACTACACGCTGTACGAGGGGAATCCCTCTTTTCAGGAGAGCAGCCCTGCACCGGAACAAAAAGCACGGGCACTTATCCTGCTCGCCGAAGCTGGCAGCAATTGGGAATGGCCCAATCCCTCCCACAGCCCCAGAGAAATTCTGCGACAAAACAAAGAAATCATAAACGGCAGCCTGCTTTATAGAGAAACCCTCCTCCTCAAGCCTGAAACAGATCCCTTCAACCAGTCATGGCAAACGACCTGGACACAGGGCACACTCAGTCGCCGCTTCCGCTATTTTTTCCAGCACAACTCCGTAAAGCTCATTATGGAATACCGTGAACCACTATCAGACAGCACGATAGTGGATGACCTGCATCAGCTACGAGCCTTTGAAGCACGCGCAGAACAAGTGTTCACACTCGTACGTCTCACACCTCAAGACCCTGCATTTGCAAACATAAAAACACTCTCTACCGCACCAACTGCTATCTCACGCAGAGAATTGGGAAAATGGCTGGGAGATGTCTATCGTCGGGGACGGATGGAATAAGATTACAAAATGCCAAGAATGCTCTCTATCCAAGCCATCGCAGGTCATGAATAAAAAAGTATTATAGGTTTCGCTTGCATAAAACGCCTACTCATGCCATGCTGGAGCAATCGTAATACTTTTTGTTTTGCTCTACTCATGCAAGGGAGTTCGCATGATCTATTCAAAAATACTTCTTCCCATTCGTGGTGCCGACACACACGCCCGTGCCTTAATAGTGCTTGCGCACACTCTTCCACTCGCGCAGGTAGACATTATTCTCTTGCCTGTCATTGCCCCACTTTCAAAGGCTGTCGCCGACGACTCCTGGTCGGTACTGTTGACCTCAGCTACATAAGACGCCCTTCCACTCCTCGCACCTCGTACGCTTTACACTCAGAACGAGGGCAGTTAGGAGTGGTGCTGAGTCGGGTCTGG